>QHTP01000040.1 GCA_003220855.1 Gemmatimonadota bacterium | reverse complement strand
AGTGGAACAGGCCAAGCGCCACGTACACGGCCGCCAGCTTGATGATCGTGGGCTGGAACGTGACCCACAGAATGCTCCCGGTCAGCGTCTTCTCGATCGCTTCGCCGCCGCCCGGCACCTTGTTGGCGACCAGGACCGCGGCTGCCGAGGCGACCACGTACACGATTCCGATGAAGGCCTCTTGTGGCACGCGCCGGCCTTCCCGGGGCGACGTGCGGGTGAGCGCGAACAGCAGGGCTCCGACCGCGGTGGCGAAGAGGGCGAACACGTAGGCCCAGGTCGAATCGGCCTCGACATGAATCAGCAGCGCCGACAGGCCGCCGAGCGCCGCCATCTGCGCCAGTGACAAGTCGACGAAGATGACCTCCCGCGCGATGACATGGAGCCCGAGATAGGAGAGCATCGCCACCAGGACCATGCAGGCGACGAACGGCGGGATCATCAATTGGAGGCCGCTCATCTCATTGCCCTCGCCCGTTGGTTACGGCGCCACCCGGCGCGAACGCGCGGCCGAGCTCGGAGATCCACAGGTTCATGAGGTCGAAGTACGTGTTGATCCCGGTCGCCCCACCGGTGTTGGACGGCACGATGACGGCCTTCGCTCCCGTCTTCTGCGCGACCTCGATGACTTGATTGTGGTCGTAGTAATTGGTGGAGAGCAGCACCTGGATGTGTTGCTCGCGCATCTCGTTGATCACCTCGAGGACGTGGCCGGGGGTGGGCGGAATGCCGGGCTTCGGTTCGATGTAGTCGACGCACGGCAGGCTGAATTCGCGGGAGAAGTAGTCCCACTCCTTGTGGTAGCACGCGACCGCCTTGCCGCGAAACGGCATCCCCTTTTGGAGCCATCCACCCAGCCGGGTGATCAACGCGACGCCCTGGTACTGCTTCGCCTTCAGGAAGTCGAGCAGTTTTCCCTGGCGGTCGAGATCGGCGAGCGTGGGGCCGCCGAGCAACTTCACGAGCTCGTCGCCGTACAACGCGCGAAACATGCGGTCCTCGAAGTCCTTCTCCCGCGGGGCGAAATAGTCGGCGTTTTCCGGAGACACACGCTTCAAGCCGGTCAGAATGTTGCGGGCGATCTGAACGGCGTTGAGGGGAGAGGTCCAGATGTGAGGGTTGCCGTACACATGGATGTCGCCCTGGGCACGCGAGAAGCTCGTGGGGACGTCGAGCAAATCCATCCCGGCGTACGCCGCCACGTAGCCCGGCCCGCCCTCGGTCACTTTGGGGTTGTTCGCCTTGTCGAGTAGCGCGGGCACCCACAACTCGAGATCCAGGCCCGTGGTGACGAACACGTCCGCTGCGGAGAGCATCGGGATGAAGCTGGGCTTGGGCTGCACATAATGCGGGTTTTCGTCGCCCGTCGCGATCGAGTTCACGACGCCCCGGTCCCCGACGATCTCACGTGCGATGGCGCCGTAGGTCGTGAGCGAGGTGACGACCTTCACCTTGTCCGCCGTGCGGGGCGGGCGGACGGGCCCGGGCGTATGGAGCGCGAGCAGCAGCGCGATGGCTGGCAGCATGTCAGTAGGTCTCGTGTTTGTGTGGTCCGATCGCCCAGACGGCCTGGAGGGCGAAATCGTTCGTGGACGGTTGCCCGCTGATCTGGGCCCAGGTGTACTGGGCGCGGAGCTCCACCCACTCGCTCTCCCACAACGTCAGCGAGGGGATGACCTGGCGCGTGATCAGACCGGAGAGCGGATCCTCGACGTAATCGTATCGGGCGCCCGCGATCAAGCGCTGACCGAGCTTATATGTGGTGCCGGCGTACCAGCCGAGCCGCGTGGTGCCGGAGCCGCTGTGCTCCTTCCGCAGCGCGTACAGCTCCCCTCGCAGCGTCCACTCGCGGTACAACCCCCGAGCCGGTGGACGCCAGGTGAGGCGGAAATCGATGCCGCCCACCTTGGTGCGGAGGCTCGAATCGGCGTCGGTGCCGTACAGCGCCGTGCCACCGAGCTGCATGTACGTGGAGCGCGTCAGTTGCCAGAAGTTGAGCAGGTGCAGGAGATACGTCGGACGGCCCGTGCCCCCGAATAGCTGGGAATCGCTCTCGCTGCGCGTGACCTGCGCGGTGACCTCGTGCGTCCCGAGTCCGCCGAACGCGCGATACAGCGAGATGCCGGCGCCCGCCAGCCCGTCGTCTCCCAAGTAGGTCCGGAGGGCGAGGGGATATTCGGTCTCCGGCAGGGCGTGCAGGTGCCAGCGATTCAGCTCGCCGAACTGCTGGCGGAACTTCCCGATGTCGAACCGAATGTGCCCGGGCAGCCCGGTCCAATAGGCATACCCTTCCTCGATGCTCACATTCCCGTTCTCGAAGCTCACGAAGATCTTGGTGCTCGAGTAGGGGTCGAGCGGCGACTGAAACCCGACCTCGAACTCGCGCGGGTCGAAGTTCTCGCGCGCGACGCCCTCCAAGCGTGCACCGGCGCGTACGTCCCCCGTGGCGCTGATCTCCGGATTGAGCTGCGGCTGGCTGCGCTCGCGTCCGACGAACTTGGTGGGGCCAGCGGTGTCGCCTTTCATCGTCGTGGTGTCCGTGCCCGCCGCAACCGCGGCGGCGGCGCGCAGGGCGGCGAGCGACGTGTCGGCCGCGGGCTCGACGGCCGCCGGGCGATGGATGAGTTGCGCCCGTAAGCTGTCGAGCCGGGCCTTGAGCGACCGGACCTCGGCAGCGAGCGAGTCTACGCGGCGCTGCTCGGTCGGTTGCTGGGCGGACATGCGTCCAGGCAGCCCGAGCAGGCACGCGAGCGCGGTCGCGACGGCATAATGATCTCGAATCATCCTGAGAGTCTCCCGTTCCAGTGTTCCGGGCGCGCGTACAGCGGCATGCCGGACGCGCGCGGTGAGTCGGACTACGGACGGGAGGTGGGAGGACCTCGGGGTGGGGCGGTGCGGCGGTCGGGGCGGCACGGCGGCGCCGCGCCCCGGCTGGGGAGCGGCCCGTCGGTCGCGGCACCCGCGGCTAGCTGCGTCCGCGGCTGCTGCGATTGGATGTGCGAGCCGGCGTAATGACACAGCGTGCAGCGCAGCTCGTCGTGCAGCGCGATGCATGCGCTGGCATGCTGCGCCTCGATATGAATCGGCGCGCTGAGCCGCTCCGACGCGTGGGCCAGCGAGACCGCGCCGCCCGCCAGCCCCTGGAGCACCAGGAGCAGCGTCGCGAGCCTGCGCGTCCAGCGGGTCGGCATCGTCGTCGGTGCGATCACGCCCTGTCTACGGTTCGAGTGGGTCGGCCGTTGCGACGGGCGGCGCGCTGGTAGGCGCGCAGCCGGCGCAGCATGCGGCGATCGTGGTGCACCGGATCGTCGCCTTTCGGCGTCTCGATAATCTTAATCACCGGCGCGAGGCGCGGGTCGCGCATGATGCGGCGGAACGCCTCGGGCCCGATGGTCCCCTCGCCGATCCACTGATGACGATCCACCCCCGAGCCCGCCGCGCTCTTGGAGTCGTTGAGGTGCAAGCACTTGAGCAGCCCCAGCCCGACCACGCGGTCGAACCGCTCCCACACCTCCGCGAGACCGGCGGCCACGTCATACCCCGCGGCGTGCAGATGCGCCGTGTCGAGGCAGAAGGCCACGCGCGCCCGCAGGGCCGCCGGCAGGTCGCGCCGCAGCGCCGCGAGCTCCTCGAAGCTCTTCCCCAGGGCGGTTCCCGCGCCCGCCGTCCCCTCGATGAGCACGCCGACCTCGCCCGGCACCGCCGCGAGACAGCGGGCGTAGCCGCGGGCGTTGCGCTCGAGCCCCGCGTCGCGGTCGTCGATGTAGTTGCCGGGGTGCGACACGACCCAGGGAATCCCGAGCGCTCGGCAGCGGACCAGCTCGCCGGTGAACGCGACAACGCTTTTTTCGCGCAACGGCTCATCGGGCGACGCGAGGTTGATGAGGTAGCTGTCGTGCGAGACCACGGCGCGGATCCCGCTGGCCGCGAGCGCGGCCCGGAACGCGGTGACGTCGCCGTCCTGCAGCACGGGCTCGCGCCACTGATTGGGCGTCTTCGTGAACACCTGGATGGCGCTGGCCCCGATGGCGACGCCCCGCTCCGGCGCCCGCGCCACCCCGCCCTGGGTCGAGACGTGCGCGCCGAGCAGGTCGCCCGCCGCGCCCCTCACGACCATGGCTCCTCCGTGAACGCGAGCCGCGAGATCAGTGGCACGAACCGCACGCCGCCGGCGCGCCGCTCCGTGAGGCGCCCTCCCGGCCCGCGCTGCAGGATGACCAGCTCCTGGCCGCTCAAATCCCCCACGGGGATGACGAGTCGCCCACCCGGGGCGAGCTGCTCGGTGAGCGGCGTCGGTACGCCGGGCGCGGCCGCGGTCACGATGATGCGGTCGAACGGGGCGCGCTCGGGCCAGCCGCCCGCCCCGTCTCCCAGCCGGGTCTCGATGGTGCGGAGGCCGAGCCGGCGGAACCGCTCCTCGGCCTCGACCAGCAGGTCGGGAAGCCGCTCGACCGTGTACACCCGCACGCCGAGGTGGGACAGGATGGCCGTCTGGTAGCCCGAGCCCGTGCCGATCTCGAGTACGCGATCGCCGCGGCGCGGGGCGAGCGCTTCGGTCATCAGCGCCACGATGAGAGGCTGGGAGATCGTCTGCCCGCTGCCGATCGGCAGCGGGGCGTCTTCGTAGGCGTCGCGCGCGAGGTGCGGGGGCAAGAACCATTCGCGCGGCACCCACGCCATCGCGGCGAGGACTCGGCCGTCGCGGATTCCCCGATTCGCGAGCTGGCTCAGCACCATGCGGCGCCGCACGCGCCGCGTCTCAGGTGCCGGCCCGCCCATTTCCCACCCTCCGCGGTTGCCGTCGCATAGGGTGAACTATAGCTTGACACCCTCCACTGTGCGGCCGGGACCGTTGCCGGAACAGAACCAACAGCGCATCCTCCTCGTCGGCGACGCCGGGACCCGCCCCGACGGCCTCGAGCGGTTCCTCGTCCGGGGTGGCTTCCAGGTCACCGAAGCGGACTTCCCACCTTCCGGGCCGGACCGGCCGGGGCACCAGCCTCCCGACCTCGTGGTGTTCTCGATCGGCGCCAAGGACGTCCGGCTGGCGGACCAGGTGCGCGACCTCGCGACCGCGACCCGGTTTTCGGGGGCGCCGGTGATCGTGCTTGTGGCCGACGGCGGTGCCGATGCGGTGGCCGACGCGCTCCAGGCCGGAGCCCAGGACGCCATGACGACCCCCGTGCATTTCGGTGAGCTGCGGGCGCGGATCGACGCGGACCTGCGGCTCCGCCGCGAGCTGCACGAAGCGCGCGACGCGCTGCGCACCCGGGACCTGCTGTTCGACATCTTCCAGGAAGTGTCGGCCGCGCTGCGCGCCGACGAGATCTTCCAGACGCTGGTCCGCCGGGTGGGGCAGGCGTTCGGCCTGACGCACTGCTCGTTCGTGCTGACGGCGCCCGGCGAGGACAAAGGGCGCGTGGTGGCCGTGTACGAGAACCCGGCCATCCGCGACCTCCGGGTCGAGCTGGAGCGCTATCCCGAGATTCAGGAGGCGATCCGCACCGAGCGGCCGGTGATCATCCACGACGTGCACGATCATCCCCTCTTCGAGACGATCCGCAAGCGTTGGCAGCAGCAGGACATCGAGGTGAACGTCCAGGCGGCGGTGGCACTGCCCGTGTTCGTGCAGGGGCGCGCCGCGGGCGTGTTCTTCCTGCGGACGGTGCAGGGCGATCCCCGGCTCCGCACCCAGGACGTGGCGTTCGCCAACACGATCGCCCAGGCCGCCGCGCGCGTGCTGGAAAACGAGGAGCGGCGCGCGGCGATCTATCGTCGGCAGATCAGCGCCGGCGTCACCGACGTGCTCACCGGATGCGCGAGTCTCGACGGGCTCGATCGCCGGCTGCGCGACGAGTTCGAGCGGGCGCGCCGCTACTCGCTGCGCTTCGCCCTCGTGGTGATCGACGTCGACCGGCTGCGCGACATCAACGAGCGGCTCGGCCAGCAGGCCGGCGACCGGGTGCTGGGCGAGCTCGGCGCCATGATGCAGCGCGAGATCCGCGCGCCCGACTTCGTGGCACGCTACGGCGGCGACGAGTTCGCGCTGATCTTGCCGGAGACCAACGCGCAGGGCGGGCGCCAGTTCGTCGAGCGGCTGCGCCAGCTGCTGCTGCGGCACAGCTTCCCCGACCTGGGCCCCGGCAAGGTCCCGGGCCTGTCCGCTGGCGTCGTCGCCTTCCCGCATGCCGAGGTGCTGCGCCCCGAGGACCTGTTCACCCAGGTGGAGGCGGCGCTGGATCGGGGGAAAAAAACCGCACCGGACCGCATTGGGGTGGCGGGAGAACCTTGATCTAGGAGGCGTCGCGGAGAGACGTCACGAAAAGGCGTCACGGAGAACCGTAGCGCACTGACGCCTCTCCGTGACGCTCCTCCGCGACGTCCTTCCGCGACGCCTTTCGTTCTAGCGTCGAGATTTCAACCAATTAACGGGATCCAGAGCGATCCCCCCACGGCCACGGATTTCAAAGTGCAGATGCGGCCCCTGGTCGCTCGACCCGCCGCCCACGTGGCCGACGAGCTGCCCCTTGAGGACGCGCTCCCCCGGAGCCACGGCCGCGTCGCTCAGGTATCCGTAGAAGGTGTAGTAGCCGCCCCCGTGATCGATCAACACCGAGGTGAGGTACGTCCCGAGCGGGCCGGCCAGGCTCACCGTGCCGGCGGCCACGGCCCGCACAGGCGTCCCTGTGGGCGCCGCGATGCCGATGCCGTGCCACGGAAGGCGCGTCTTGTTCGGCCCCGTGGCGGTGCCGAAGCGGTAGAGGATCCGTCCGTCCACCGGCCAGTCGAGCTGGCCCAGGTCCGCGGTGGTGATCGCGGCCGCGGCCGCCGCTCCACGCGCCTCCGCTTCGAGCCGGGCCCGCTCGAGCGCCGCGATCCGGTCGTTCAGGCTCTTCTCGTCGCGCTCGAGCTCGGACAGCCGCTCGAGCGCCTGGCGCGCGCTGCGCCGGGTGGCGGAGAGCGACGCCTGCCGCTCCCGCTCGAGCGCGAGATAGCGGTCCAGCTCCTGGGTGCGCTCGCTCTTGCGCCGCGCCAGCGCGTCGCGCGCGTCCACCAGGGTCTCGCGCTCTCGCCCGATGCGTCGCTGCAGCTTGGACATGTCGTTGGCGAGCAGCCGGTCCTGCCGGCTGACGAGGTACAGGTACTTGTAGCGTGACAACAGGTCGCCGAAGCTCTCGGCGGCGAGCAGCACCTGATAGGCGTACAGGGCGCCGCGCTTGTAGATGTCCACCAGTCGCCGCTCGAGCACCGCGCGTTTCTCGGCCAGGGCGTTTTGGGCGAGCAGCAGGTCGACCGTGCTCCGGTCGATCTGGTCCGAGAGCCCGGCGATCTGACGGTCCAGCTCGTTTACGATCCGGTTGGTCGTCTCCTTCTGGCGCTCGATGTTCGCGAGCTCGTCGGAGAGCGAATGGGCCTGGGTGCGCAGTCGCTCGAGCTCCTGCTCGACCTCGGACCGCTCGCGGCGGATGCCTTCGAGCCGTTGCTGGTTATCCCGCAGTTGCTGATCGAAGGGTTGGGGACGTTGAGCGGCAAGAGACGTCACGCAAACGGCGTAGCAGAGAAACGTCACGGAGAGACGTCGCGGGGGGTTACGCCTGTCCGCGACGTCTCTCCGGGACGTTCCTCCGTGACGCTTCATAGACGTCCCGTGACGCCTCACACTCGTCTCAGGTGTCGCCCCACGGACGCAGCACTTCCAAACAGGCCGATCAGGGCTCCAAAGCCCACGACCGCCAACGCTTGCGCGCGCGAGAAAAACGCGGCCTGGATGAGCCACCGATTGATGAGCACGTACGCCCCGTACGAGAGCCCCATCGCCACCAGCCCGCCCAGCATCCCCTTGATCGCGCCCTGCAGCAGGAAGGGCCGCCGGATGAAGCCGTCGGTCGCGCCCACCAGGCGCATGATCGCGATCTCGCGACTGCGCTGCAGCACCGCCATCCGGATGGTGGTGCCGATGATGATGATCGCCACCACGGCGAACGCGGCGCCCACCACGAGGCCGACCGCCGCGGCGACCTGGCGCAGCCGGTCCAGCTTCTCGACCCAGTCCCGGCCGAAGCGAACGTCGTCCACGAACCCGAACCCGCGCAGTCGGTCCGCGACCTCGTTGACGTGCTGGACGTCGCGAAACCGCGGCTTCAGCTTCAGCTCGATGGAGGCCGGCAGGGGATTGCGCTCCAGCTCCTGCAGCACGTCGCGGAACTCGACCAGCTCCCCGCGGGCGCGCGCCAGCGCCGAGTCCTCGCTCACGTAGACGGCCGACTGCACCTCGGGGAACGCTTCGATGTCCTTCTCCGCGAGCGTGATGGTCTCGATCGGCGTGCCCGGGAGGAGGTAGGCCACGATCTCCACGCGCTCTGCCACGCCGCGCAGGGCGTCCTGCAGGTTCACCGCCACCAGCCCGAACAGCCCGACCACGAACAGCGAGAAGGCGATGGTCGTCACCGAGAGCGCGGACAGGAGCGGCGCCCGGCGGAACGTGAGTAGCGCCTCGCGGATCGTGAGGTTCACGGCGACGCCGCCTGGTCGCGTGGCTCGTCCACGACGGAGTCGTACACGAGCGCTCCTTCCTGCAGCTCGATCACGCGGTAGGGCGCCTGGCGCACCAGGTCCAGATCGTGCGTGGCCATCAGGACCGCGGTGCCGCTCGCGTTGATGTCGCGCAGCAGCTGGAACACGCCGCGGGTGGCCCGCTCGTCCAGGTTGCCGGTTGGCTCGTCGGCGAGCAGCACCGTGGGCTCGTTGACCAGGGCGCGGGCGATCGCGACGCGCTGCTGCTCGCCCCCGGACAGCTCGCGGGGGTAGGCCTGCGCCTTGGCGGCGAGCCCCACCTGGGTGAGCACGCGCATCACCCTGGCGCCGATGGTCGAGCGTCTGGCGCCCGTGACTTCCAGCGCGAACGCGACGTTTTCCTCCGCGGTGCGGTCTTCCAGGAGGCGGAAGTCCTGGAACACGATGCCGAGCCGGCGGCGCAGCATCGGCACGTCTTTGGGGCGCAGCTCCGCCACGTTGAACCCGGACACGCGCACTTCGCCGCTCGTCACGGGCTCTTCGGCGAACACGAGCTTCAAGACGGTCGACTTGCCGGCGCCGGAGTGCCCGGTGAGAAACACGAACTCGCCCTTGGCGATGTGGAAGGAGACGTCCTTCAGGGCGAGCCCCCCCTTGGGGAAGGCCTTGAAGACATTCGTGAACTTGATCACTTACAGTTGCGCCAGGGCCTGCGCAAAGTCCGCGATGAGGTCGTCGGCGTCCTCCAGTCCGATGGAAAATCTCAGGAAGCCATCGGGAATGCCAGCCCGCGCGCGCGCGTCCGGTGTGAGCATCGCGTGCGACGTGAGTCGCGGCTCCGACACTAGCGTCTCCACGCCCCCGAGGCTGGGGGCGTGCGCGGCGATGGTGAGGGCGCGCAGGAACCGCTCCGCCGCCCGGGCGCCGCCCTTGAGCTCCACCGCCACCATGCCGCCGAGCCCGTCGAGGATGCGCCCCGCCACGTCGTGATCGGGATGCGACGCCAGCCCGGGGTGGTGCACGGCGGCGAACTGCGGCTGCGTGGCGCACCACTCGGCCACGGCCAGCGCGGTCTGGTTCTGCCGCGCCACGCGAACTCCCAGCGTCTTCATCCCGCGATCGATCAGCCACGCCGCCATCGGGTCCAGCGCCTGGCCCCACACGTGCAGCAGCTTGCGCACTTCTTCGATCACCGACTCGCTTCCTACCACCGCGCCGGCCAGCACGTCGTCGTGGCCGTTCAAGTACTTGGTGGCGCTGTGAATCACCACGTCGGCGCCGTGCTCGAGCGGTCGGTAGTTGAGCGGCGTCGCGAACGTCGAATCCACCAGCAGCGCGAGCCCCTCCGTCTTACAGAGCGCGGCGATCGGCTCCAGGTCGAGCACCCGCAGCAGCGGGTTGGTCGGGGTCTCCACGAAGATGGCGCGCGTGGTCTTCTTGAGCGCGCGCTTCTAGGTGCGCGGCTCCAGCGGGTTCACGAGCGACACGTCGATCCCGAACCGCCCGAACTCCTGTGAAAACAGGCGCTGCACGCCGCCGTAGTTCCACTCGCTCGCCAGCAGATGGTCGCCCGGCCGCAGCACCGCCAGGTGCGACAGGGCGACGGCGCCCATGCCGCTGCCCACGAAGATCGCGGCCTCGCCGCCCTCGAGTAGCGCCAGCCGCTTGGCGATCGCGACGTGGTTGGGATTGTTGCCGTAGCGGGCGTAGATGACTTCTTGGGTCGAGCCGATGGGATTGGTGAAGGTCGCGCTCTGATACAGCGGCGTCACGACGGGCGCCCAGTCGGGACGGGCCTCCGGATCGCCGTGCACGGCGTGGGTCGAGAAGCCGAGGCGGCGCTTCACCGGCCTCGCCCGATCACGCCAGCGTCAGCGCGATGGTCCCTGCGGGCGTGCGCACGGCGAGCCGCCGCGCCACCAGCTCGTCGAGCAGCGCGGCCGCGGCCTCGGGAGCCCCCAGCGCCTCGAGCTCGCCCCCCCCGTCGCGCCGCTCGATCAGCGCCGCCAGGCCGTGGCCCGCCAGCACGGGCTCGATTGCCTCGCGGTGTCCGTCCGAGATCCCGGAGAGCACCACCACCGTGCGTCGATCGCGCAGCAGCTTCGCCACGATCTCGTCGGCGCAGGAATAGTCGATGCAGCCCACGCCCGTGAAGTCGATGCGGGCCACGGTGACGGGGTACTGCCAGGTTGCCATGGCGCGCTCGATCCGCTCGCGGACCACGCGCCCGGTGGGCCGGGTGACCAAGTCCGCGTACACGCCCGACACCGACTCCTGGAGCACCGCATGCACATCGATGTGTTGTATCACGGCGTCGTGGATCCCTGCTCGGGGATGATGATAAGCACCTGGGCACCCGGAAAGGCCGGGAGGCCGTCCTGCAAGGGTACGTCCTCGTCCCATTTGGGCACGATCGCGATACGCGCCGTGCCACTGCGGATCGCGATCTTGCCGTCCCAGCGGGTCAGGTAGCGCCGGATCCCGGCGAGACCCTGCCCCCGCCCCGGATCGCGAAACCGGCTGATCCCCTGGACCAACGCCGCCTCCAGCGCCGCCGCGTCGCTCCACCGGGCCCCGAAGCGCTTGCTCTGCGTCGGCTCGAGCGAGTGGCGGAACCCCACCCCGGCGTCCGCCACCGCGATCATCACCACCCGCCGCGCCAGCTTGCGGCGCCAGTGGTACGCCTGCACCGCGACCCAGCCGCCGGTGCCGGCGTGTTCTACAATATTCTGACAGGCCTCCGAAAGCGCCATAGCGAAACCCATCGTCGCCTTCGGATCGAGCCCCAGCTCCGACGCCAAAATGGCGGACGCGCGCTGCTGGATGTTCGACACGACGGCATGCACGTCCTCGGCAGCCCGCACCGGCGTCACGGGTAGCAACACGTCACTCTGCTCCGCCGGCTTCACGCGCGGCAGCTTGCCGTGGATCTCGAACAGCTCGGCGGCTTCGCGAAAAAAACCGGCGCGCGTCCAGTAGGTCAGGACGTCGGCGTGCGTCGGCGCCGTGAGGAGCGGCCGTTCGGAGGAGCCGGCACCGCGAGCCGCTTGACCGGCCGCCAGCAAGCCGACCAGCCCGTAGGGTGATGCCCACTCGGTGGCGTGCGCGTCGAACAGCAGCCGCTCGCCGTCCCTGGCCGCCGCAGCGTAAGCACCTGCGAACTGCTCGAATGAGCGATCGTCGAATTGGGCCGGTACGTCGACCAGCCGCGTCATACCGGCGAGAGGCGGCCCAGTAGGTGGTCGCGCAGTCCCGTGGCGCCGCGGTGCGCCACGTTGCGCGCCCCCATGCGCGTGCCGAGGCGCAGCGCTTCCTCGAGTGGGGCGCCGCCGACGAGCGACGCCACCAGCGTCGCGCCGAGTACGTCACCGCAGCCCGTCGGATCACCCTCCGGGTCGGACACCAGATCGGGCGCGATTCGGGCGCTCCGCACGGGCCGGCCGGTGAAGTAGGCGGCGCCCCGCGGGCCGAGCGTGACGACCAGGGTTTGGCAGCCGCGCGCCAGCGCGCCCGCGGCGACGAGCAGGGGATCGGGGCCGAGCTGCCCCATCTCGTCTTCATTCAGCTGCACCACGTCGCAGCAGCCGAACCACGCCGGCGCGTCCGGCAGGGGCTGGGGCACGCGCGTGCCGTCGGGCTCTTTCCCGAGGAACAGGCTGTGCAGGTCGGCGTAGACGAATCGCGGGAAGCCGCGCCGCAACAGCTGGGCCGTTTCCAGGTCCAGCTCGTAGCCGGAGATGAAGTTCAGGTACAACGCGTCCAGGTCGCGCACCTGGGGCCCCAACTCCGGCCAGGTCCACGGCGGCACGCCCCCCGACATCTGCTCGCAGCGGCGCTCGGCCTGGTAGTAGCGCAACGTGACCCGGTTGTTCGGCGCCGGCACCTCGATGAAGCGCGCCCCAGGGGCCACGTGGTGCAGGGTGCCGAGGAATTCGTTCGCCCGCGCCGCCAGGTCGCGCCCGACCTTGACGAGCGGCACGATCTGCCAGTCGTCGTGCAGCGTGGCGTCGAGCGCGGCGAGGGAGTAGGAGATACCCCCCCACTCCTCGATCGCGGGGCGCGCGGGGTCGCGGCCGTAGATCGTGTCCCACACCATCGACCCGATCACGCCCAGCCGCTTCACACGTGCCCCCACGTGTGCTTGATGAACACGGCGGCTGCGCCGTACACGCCGGCCGTGCCCGTCAGGTCGCCGGGGACGATGCGGCACACGTCCGTGGCCGGCTTGAACGCCCGCCGTCGGACTTCCGCCCGGAGCGGCTCGAACAGGCGGTCTCCCGCGAGCGTCACCCCGCCGCAGACCACCACCACCTCGGGGTTGAAGATGTTGATGATGCTGGCCAGGCCCGCGCCCAGGAACTTGGCCGTGTCCTTCACGACTTCCCGCGCGTACTCGTCGCCGTCGTGCGCCGCCTCGTAAACCAGCTGGGCGGTGATCTTCGAGAGATCGCCGTTCACGTACTTGGGGAGGGATGTCTCGGTGCCCGGCCTGATCCCTTCCACTGCCCTCGCCGCGATCGCCGGTCCCGACGCGTAGGCCTCGAGGCAGCCGTAGTTGCCGCACTTGCAGAGCCGCCCGGTCGAGTCGATGGTCATGTGCCCGATCTCGCCGGCGATGTCGGACGCGCCTCGGTACACCTCGCCCCCGAGCACGATGCCCCCGCCGATGCCCGTGCCGATCGTGAGGCCGACGACGTGGCCGGCGCCACGGGCCGCGCCGCGCCACCACTCGCCGAAGATGGCGCAGTTGGCATCGTTGTCGAGCGTGGCGGGCAGCCCCAGCGCCTGGGTGAGCCGGTCGCGCAGCGGAAAGTTGGTCCAGCCGAGATTGGGCGTGAGCAGCACGACGCCGCTCTTGGTGTCGAGCGGGCCGGGCGATCCGATGCCCACGCCCGCGATCTCCTTGCCGCGCGCCGCCGCCATCGACGCCCGCGTCAACTTCACGATCCGCGTCATCACGGCGTCGGCGCCCTGCTCCGAGAAGGTCGGCTCCGAGACGAGCCCCAGGAGCTCCGAGCCGTCTTCGGCCACGGTGCCCGCGACGATGTTCGTTCCGCCGATGTCAATCCCGACGACGTAGCGCACCGGTCTCCTCGATGGCGTGCAGCACGGTTTCCACGGTCAGCGAGCGCATGCAGCGGTGATGGCCCAGCGGGCAACGGGGCGGTCCGTGCGCCGAGCAGGGGCGACACGGAAGGCCGTCGAGCTCGACCACCTGATCCCGCGGTCCCCGCGGCCCGAACCCGAAGGACGGCACAGTCGACCCGAAGATCGCCACGGTCGGCGTGCCGACGGCCTGCGCGAAATGCAGCGGGGCACTGTCGTTCGTTACGAGTACGGCCGCGCGCCCGATGACCTCAGCGGACTGCCGCAGCGTGAGCCTACCGCACGCATTCACCGCCCGCCACCGTCCTCCACCGCCCTCCACCGCCTTGACGACCTCCTCGGCCAGCCCCGTGTCCTCCGGCCCGCCGACCACCACGATCCCCACCCTGGCGGCAAGCCGCTGCGCCAGCTCTCCATAATAAGGCCAGCACTTCGAGCCCCAGATCGACCCGGGGGCGAGCGCGATGAACTCGGCGCCGATCCCGTGCTCCCGCAGAAAGCCCTCCGCCGCCGCGCGATCCTCGGCGGTCGTTGCCAAGCCGGGCATAGCGGGCACCATGGCCCCGCCCGTCAGAGCGGGGTGGACCAGCGCCAGGAGCCGGTTGACTTCGTGGCCGGTCTTCGGCCGCGGTCGGACGTCGGTGTAGAACCGCGGCCATCCGTCCTCGAAGCCGACCCTCCGCGGGATGCCGGCCAACCACGCCAGTAGCGCCGTCCGCAGCGAGCGATGGGGAAGATACGCCCAATCGTATCGCTCCGCCCGCAGCGTGCGCGCGAATCTGACCAGCCCTCCCAGCCCACGATCGCGGCCCTTCTTGTCGTAGGGGATCACGTGCCGGACGGCGGGGTGCGTCTCGACGAGCGGTGCCGCGGCGGGCGTGGTCACGACGTCGACCCGGCCGTGCCGCAGGGCGAGGGCTTCGAGCAACGGCGTCGTGAGCACGACGTCCCCGAGAAAGGCGGTTTGGATGACGAGGCTAGTCAACCTGCAAAACCGCCAGAAACGCTTCCTGCGGAATCTCGACCGTGCCCACCTGCTTCATCCGCTTCTTCCCCTCTTTCTGCTTCTCGAGCAGCTTGCGCTTGCGGGTCACGTCGCCGCCGTAGCACTTCGCCGTGACGTTCTTGCGCAACGGGCGGATCGTCTCCCGTGCGATCACTTTCGTGCCGATCGCGGCCTGGATCACGACCTCGAACAGCTGCCGCGGGATCAGCTCGCGCAGCTTCTCGGCGATCTTCTTGCCCCACTCGTACGCCTTGTCACGGTGAATGATCACCGAAAACGCGTCCACCGCGTCGCCGTTGAGCAGCATGTCGAGCTTGACGAGGTCGGACGGCCGGTACTCCAGGAACTCGTAGTCCAGCGAGGCGTAGCCGCGCGAGATCGTCTTCAGCTTGTCGTAGAAATCGAGGATGATTTCGGCGAGCGGGAACTCCCAGGTGAAGTCCACGCGGGTCGGGTCCACGTAGTGCATCCCGCGATACACCCCGCGGCGCTCCTGGCCGAGCTTCATGATCGCGCCGATGTATTCCGCGGGTGCGACGATCCGTGCCTTCACGTACGGCTCCTCGATCCGATCCACGGCCGAGCCGTGGGGCAGGAGGCTCGGGTTCTCGACCAGGTCCATGGTGCCGTCCGTCTTGTGGACGTGGTATTCCACGTTGGGGACGGTGCTGATCAGGTCGAGATTGAACTCCCGCTCGAGCCGTTCGCGCACGATCTCCATGTG
This sequence comes from Gemmatimonadota bacterium, assembly GCA_003220855.1. GTDB lineage: Bacteria > Gemmatimonadota > Gemmatimonadetes > Gemmatimonadales > GWC2-71-9 > AG41. The sequence continues at coordinate 7,205 of QHTP01000040.1, read as the reverse complement.
CAGGAGACCGAGGAAGCCGCAGCGGAAGCCGAACCCCAGCGCCACGGACGATTCGGGCTCGTAGTGCAGCGACGCGTCGTTCAGCTGCAGCTTGGCGAGCGCGTCGCGCAGCTCTTCGAACTGGTTCGGCTCCGTCGGGTACAGCCCGGCGAACACCATCGACTTGATGTCGCGGTATCCGGGCAAGAGCGCCACATCGCGGTGCTCCGCGTCGAGCACGGTGTCCCCGGGACGCGTCTCGCGCACGCCGCGCACGTTGGCGACGAAGTAACCGACCTCCCCCGCCTCGACCTGCTCCGCGGGCTTGTGGCCCAGCTGCAGGTAGCCGACCTCGTCCACCTCGTACAGGTCTTCCGTGTGCGCCCCGAAAGCGATCTTCATGCCGGGCCGGATCGTGCCATCCACCACGCGGATGCTGGGAATGGCACCGCGATAGCGATCGTAATACGAGTCGAAGATCAGAGCGCGGAGCGGCGCCTCGGCCGTGCCCCGGGGCGCGGGGACGCGGCGCACCACGGCCTCGAGCAGGTCGGGAACGTTGGTGCCCTCCTTGGCCGAGATGCGGAGGATCTCCTCCGGCTTGGCCCCGATCAGCTCGTGGATCTCCTGGGCACGGCGATCGGGCTCGGCTCCCGGCAGGTCGATCTTGTTGAGGACCGGGATGATCTCGAGCCCCGCGTCGAGCGCGAGGAACAGGTTGGAGATCGTCTGCGCCTGGATGCCCTGGGAGGCATCGACCACCAGGATCGCGCCCTCGCACGCCTGCAGCGAGCGCGACACCTCGTAGGTGAAGTCCACGTGGCCGGGCGTATCGATCAGATTGAGCTCGTAGATGCCGCCGTCGCGCGAGTGGTAGGTCATGCGGACGGCGTTGAGCTTGATGGTGATGCCGCGCTCGCGCTCCAGGTCCATCGTGTCGAGCACCTGCTCCCGCATCAGCCGCTTGTCCAGGGTCCCCGTGAGCTCGATCAGCCGGTCGGCCAGCGTCGATTTCCCGTGGTCGATGTGGGCCACGATGCAGAAGTTGCGGATGTGATCCTGGCGCATGTGCGGGAGAAATATAGGCGCTATCTTTACTGGACCGAGGCCTTCTGCCCCCTATCACCGGCTGGTTCGATCCTTCCTCCAACAACGGCGGCGCCGTGCGGCTCGCCGCCAACAGCTATTTGCCGGCCAAGGGCGATCCCGGCGTGCGGGTCCCAGGCCTGCGTCGGGGTGATCTCGTCACGCTCGAGAACGGCAGGGTCGCGAGCGTCAACGGCGCGCCGCCCGGGCGTCTGGCCGACCGACCCGAGTTCGCCACGCTCGGCGCGGTGCATCCCGCGCGTCCGCTCGGACTCGAGTCGCCGCGCGCGTCGAGCCCGCGCACCGCGGAGACGCAGCGCGTCGTCGACCTGATCTGCCCGCTCGGTTTCGGTCAGCGGGCGTTGATCGTGTCGCCCCCCAAAGCGGGGAAGACCATGATGCTCCAGGCCATCGCCGAGGGCGTCGCCCTCAACCATCCGGCGGTGACCCTCCTCGTGCTGCTGGTGGACGAGCGCCCGGAAGAGGTGAGCGAGATGATCGATTGGGGCCGGGGCGAGGTGATCGCGTCGAGCTTCGACCTGTCCCACGAGCGGCACGTCGCCGTCGCGGACATCGTCTTCGAGCACGCGCGCCGCCAGGTGGAGCTCGGGCGTGACGTCGTGATCGTGCTCGACTCGCTCACGCGACTGGCGCGCTCGCACAACACGACCGGGCGGGGCAGTGGCCGGACCATGTCCGGCGGCCTCGACGCCAACGCCCTCGCCAAGCCCAAGGGCTTGTTCGGCGCCGCGCGGGCCGTGCCGGACGGTGGCTCGCTCACCGTCATCGCCACCGCACTCGTCGAGACGGAGAGCCGCATGGACGACGTGATCTTCGAGGAGTTCAAGGGGACGGGCAACGCCGAGCTGCGGCTGTCGCGTGCCCTGGCCGACCGGCGCGTCTATCCGGCGGTCGACGTCGCGGCCAGCGGCACCCGGCGCGAGGAGCTGCTCGCCGATCCCGCCACGGTCGCGGCCAAGCAGCAGCTGCGGCGCGGTCTGGTCGGGCTCCCGCCCGAGAAGGCGATGGAAGGGCTGCTGGCCCAGCTGCGGCGCACCAAGACCAACGTCGAGCTGTTGAAATCGGTCAGCTGAACGTCAGTTCGTGCCGCCGCCCACGATCCGCTTGTAACTCTGCGCGTTCCACTGCGGTCGTGCGGTCGTGTTCGCCACGGCCAGGCCCAGGTAGAACACCAGCCGCGCAAAGCGTGCTTCCTTTTCCGCGTCGATCTTGTCCGGCGAATCGGTCACCTGGTGGTAGTCGGGGTGCAGGCCCGTCGTGAAGAACAGGATGGGCACACCCTTTCTCGCGAAATTGTAGTGGTCCGAGCGGTAATAGAGGCCTTCCTGCGGCCACAGGTCGCCGACAGGCTTGATGTTGAGCTCGGGATGAGCCAGCGCGATACTGTCGACCACCCCCCCCAGGTTTGAGTGCTCCCGGCCGATCACCGCGAGCGTGTCCTTCGCGTTGCGACCGACCATGTCGCTGTTCAAGTCCGCGACGACGTTGGCGAGCGGCACCGTCGGGTGCTCGGCGAAGTACGCGCTGCCCCACAGGCCCCGCTCCTCGCCGCTCACGGTCATGAACACGAGGGAGCGCTTGGGGCGCTCGCGCGCCGTCGTGAACGCCTGAGCCAGCTCGATGACGGCGACCGTCCCCGAGCCGTCGTCATCCGCGCCGTTACAGATCGAGTCGGCGCCGCGGGCCGTGCACCCCTCCCCCGCGGCCGGCGTGCCGATATGGTCCATGTGCGCGGTGAAGAGCACGTATTCCTTTTTCAGCGTGGCGTCGTCGCCCTCCAGGATGCCTACCACGTTGGGGGCGGACGTGCGCTCGAGCAGCTGCTGGTGCACGGCGAGCTGCACCCTGACAGCGGGGAGGGAATGGGCGGCGAGCGGCCGCTCGCCCCAGACGCGGAGCGAGTCGGGTGGTGCGCCCGCCTGCGTGAAGAGCGTCCGGGTCGTCCCGGCCCGCACGGCGAACACCGCCGGGATCGCGGATCCGTCCTCCTCGCTCGGGTTGCGTACGCGGACGCTCGCCGCGTGACCGGGCAGCTTTTCCCAGATCGAGTCGGGGAAGTCCGCCACCAGCACCAGCGCCAGCGGTCGGAGCGGCAGGACCTTCACCGCGACCGCGTTGACGCCGGGCCCGTACGCGAGGAACACCACCTTTCCGGTCACCGCCGAGGAATCGAATGCGGCGGCTCCCTGGGGCGACCCGGTGATGACTACTCCCGCGCCCGCGCTGTCTCCCGTCGCTGGCTGTCCTTCGACCAGCAGCACGTCCCGACCGGTGCGCCAGGTCGCGGGCACCGGGCCCGCGATCCGGACGCTCACGCTTTCCGGGTCGAACCGCTCGACCTCGAGCGGGTAGCGCTGCAGGTAGGTTCCGCTGTCACCGCCGGGCTTGAGGCCGAAGCGACGGAACTCGGCCGCCACGTACGCCGCCACCTGATCGAGCTGCGGGCTCGGCGTCGCCCGGCCCAGCATCGAGTCGGCCGCGATGATGCCGATGCGGCGCCGCACCTCCTCGGCCGTGATCACCGCCGCGCCCCGGGCAGCCGGCTGTTGCCGTTGCGCCGCGACCGGCACCGTGAGCACCGCGAGCAACAGGTTCAGGCGGCACCGCATCAGTGGGGGCCTCGATGAGGAGAGCGAAGAAGCTAACGCGCCCGACCGTGGGGGACTACGGCCGGGCGCGCCCGGCGTGCCGCGGGTCGTCACGGCTTGCGGCGTTTCAACTCCGGCTCGGCCCGCGGCTTGTCCTTCGGGGCATCGCGCTTCGGCTCCACACGCGGCTCGCTCTTGGGGGGCGGAGCCTCGCGCCGCGGCTCTGCGCGGGGCGAAGGGCGCGGGGCGGGTGGCGGCGCGGTGACCGCCGGCTCGGGTCGACGGGCGGGCGGCTCCCGGCGCTCGGGGCGGTCGGGACGTTCCGCCGGCGCTGGACGCTCAGGATGGTCCGGCTGGTCGGGACGAGCGCGTGGCTCAGGCTGCGTCGGGCGGTCGCTGTTTGGCCGGGCCCGCGGCCGCACCTCGGGCGGTGGATTGACGCTCGTGCCGCCCAGATCGCGAGCACGCACGCCGACCTCGCGCCGCCGGTCGTCGTCCGCCGGACGGGCGCGCACGCGCGTGACGAACGCGTCGGAGGCCTGACGGTCTTTGAAGATGAAGCGCGGCTCGGGCCGGAGGGGCCGGGTGAACACCACCCGTGTCGCGCCGTACGAGCGATAGGGGTAGTAGTACGGATCGTCGTACACCACGATCCGGAAACGCACGCAGGTGTAGTCGTACGGGCTCCAGGAGGAATAGTTCACGTACGAGTGGCAGTCGTAGCACAGGAACCGTGGATAGTCGTAGTGCCGCTGGACGTAGTACGGCGCGAGGTCGTAGTCCCAGTCGCCGTACCCCGCAGGCACGATGCGCTGCGCCAGGTCCGTGACCGCGACGTAGGGATCGCCGTGCACGCGGCCGTCGGCGATGGCGCGATAGTCCCAATGCTCGTGGCTCTCGAGCGCGTCGTACACGAAGGCGTCGCCCGCGACGACGGCGAAGAGGTAGCCGACGCCCGGGTAGTCGTCGATGTAGAAGGCGTCGCGGGAGTCGCGGCCCGGGACCTCGTAGTCGCGGCCGCCGCGCGTGAAGTTGTCCTCCCACGGCTCGCGTGGGAACAGAACCCGCACCCGGCCATCGGTGTCGATGCGCAGGATGGTGACGTACGCGTCCTGCTCGGTGCGAAAGTGCACGCGCACGCCCTGGCCGCTGGCGTACGGGTCGTCGCCCCGGTCGGTCCAGATCTCGACACGCGGGCGGTCCGAGAGGGCGGCGGGCTGGAGCGTAGGGCCCCCGACCGGGCCGACGAGCAGGCTGATCAAGCCGAACGTGGTCAACATGAGTGCCTCCCCTCCGCGAGAGGAGCAGGCGTCATGCCAGTCGGCGACTCGAGGTCCCGTCTTCCAACTGGTTGTCGATGGCGACCTTACAACGACCGTTGAGCGGTGTCACACGCCCGCGGCTGTCCTCTACCCGGGACAATCGGCCGATCATTAGCTTCCGCGAACCCCATGGCTGACACCACGCGCATCGATCTGCTCGACCCCGCCGACGTGGCGCGGCTGGGCGGGATCGAAATCGTTGCCGCGGGGGTGGTCGAAGGGTTTCTGGCCGGCATCCACCGCTCCCCGTTCCGCGGCTTCTCCGTCGAGTTCACCGAACACCGCGCCTATCAACCGGGGGACGAGCTGCGCTACCTCGATTGGCGGATTCTGGCGCGCGCGGATCGGCTGTTCGTCAAGCAGTTCGAGGAAGAGACCAACCTGCGGGCGATGATCCTGGTGGACGCGAGCCGCTCGATGGCGTGGCGCGGGGCGCCGGCGCGTCTCACCAAGCGGGCCTACGCCGACCGGCTGGCGGCGGCGCTCGCGCTGATTCTGCTGCGGCAGCGGGATGCGACCGGGCTCATCACGTTCGACGAAGCGGTGCGCGAAGTCGTACCGCCGCGCGTGCGGGCGGGTCAGTGGGCGCGGCTGGTCCGGGGCCTGGAGCGCACGCCGGACGGCGCCGGCACGGCGGCCGAGGCGGCGCTCGGTCAGCTGACGTCGTTGCTGGTGCGTCGGGGGCTGGTGGTGCTCGTGTCGGACCTGCTGTTCGACCGGGAACTCGCGCTCACGGCCCTGCGCTACCTGCGTCACCGCGGCCATCACGTGATCGTGCTGCACCTGATGGATCCCGCGGAGGCCGAGCTCTCGGCCGCGCCGGAGGTGCGCTTGCGGGATCCCGAATCGGCTGTCAGTGTGGTGGTGCGTCCGCGGGAACTGGCGCGGGCGTACCGGGACACAGTGCGCCGCGAAATCGCCGCCTGGCGCATCACGTGCCGGCGTCACGGGATCGCCTACCACCACATCCTGACCGACCTGCCCTTCGGCATGGCGCTCCGGCTGCTCACGTGACGTTCCTGCATCCGCTCGCGCTGCTGGGGCTCGCCGCCGCGGCGATCCCCGCGCTGCTGCATCTGTTCGAGCGGCGCATTCCGCCCGAGGCCGAGTTTCCGCCCTTGCGCTACCTGAGCGAAGCGGAGCGGCAGAGCGCGCGGCGTCTCAGGCTGCGGCACGTACTGCTGCTGCTGCTACGCACCGCCCTGATCGCGCTGATCGTCCTGGCCGCGGCGCGACCGCTCGTTCCCACTCCCGTCCCGATGCGCCGCGCCGCCGCTCACCAGCGGACCGCGCTCGTCGTCATCCTCGATAACTCGCTGTCGTCGGGCGCCGTGGTGGACGGGCGGCCGGTGCTCGACCGGCTTCGGGCCGCGGCGAGAGGCTCCCTCGCGGCCGCCGGGGCGTCGGACCGCATGTGGCTGGTGCTCGCGGACGGCGTGGCACGGGCGGGGACGCGCGACGCGCTGCTCGCGACGCTGGACAGCACCGGCGTGTCGCCCCGGCGGCTGGACCTCACGGCCGCCGTGCGCGATGCGGTGCGCCTCGTGAACGCGGAGCCGCTCGAGGAACGCGAGGTGCATGTGCTGAGTGATCTCCAGCGGACTGCGCTCGGACCGGGCCGCGCGGGCGTGACGCGGGGTGTCCGGGTGCTCGCGCTCGCCCCCGCCTCCGAGGTGCCGGCGAACCGGGGAGTGGGCTCGCTGCGCGTGTCCGACGGTGCCGTGGCGGTATCGATCGTCGGGACGCCGGGCGCCCGACCGGCGGCAGTGACGCTGCAGGTACGCGGTCGCGAGGTGGGGCGGGGGCTCGCCGCACCGGGGTCGACGGTCTCGATCGTGCTGCCGCCCGAGGGGCCCGGGTGGTGGGTCGGCGAAGCCGCGCTCGACGCCGACGAGTTGCGGGCCGATGATCGGCGCGTGTTCGCGTGGCGGGTGGCGCCACCGGCGCGTGTGACGGCGTCGAGCGGGGCGGGCCCGTTCGTGGCGGCGGCCCTCGCGGTGCTCGAGCAGGGCCAGCGGGTGCGACGCGGCAGCGACGTGGGGATCGGGGATCGGCTCGACGGAGGAGCCGCGGTGAGCGTTGTGGTGCCGCCCGCCGATCCGACGCTCATCGGCCAGCTGAACCGCGCCCTCGCCGCCCGCGGAGCCCGGTGGCGGCTCGGTTCGGGGGGCACTCCGGGGCCGATTGTAGCGTCCGGGGTGGTGGCGAT
>QHTP01000257.1 GCA_003220855.1 Gemmatimonadota bacterium | reverse complement strand
TGAGGGTACCCCCATCGACGTATGCCGTCCACCGCGTGGGCCCTGGCCGTCCCTGCTTCGTGCGGTACTGGATCACGCCGTTGGCCGCGTCGGTCCCGTAGAGCACGGCGGCCGACGGACCCTTGACGATCTCGACGGACTCGATGTCCTCGGGGTTGATGTCGTTGATGCGTGAGGGCGCCTGGCCGCCCGTGAAGTTGTCGAAGCCACCGGCCTGCGCCGTGTTGTCCATCCGAATGCCGTCCAGCGTGATGATGGGCTCGTTCGAGAGCGACAGGCTGGTCGCACCGCGGATGCGGACACGCGAGCCGCTGCCGGTCGCGCCCCCGCTCTGCATGACCTCGACGCCTGGCACGCGCGAATTGAGCAGGTCGGCGGCGTTGGTCGGGGCCGCCAACTGGGTGATCTTGGCCGCATCGATGGTGGCAATGTTGTTGCCCAGCTCGCGCTTCTGTTGTTCCTGACCCGTGGCCGACACGACGACCACGTCCAACGGGACCGCCGCCGGAGTCAGGGCGAAATCGAGCGTCGCCGTCTGGCCCGCGGCCACGGTCACCGTCTGCGTCGCTGTCGCAAACCCGATAAAGCGGACCTGCACCTGATACCGTCCGGGGGCCACGTTGGTCAGGCTGTAGCGCCCCTCGCGGCCGGTGCGGGCCTGCAGGCTGGTGCCGCCGACGAGCACCGCCGCCCCCGCGACCGGCTGCTGATTGGACTTGTCCGTGACTTGCCCAGCCACCGATCCCTGCTGGGCGGAGACCGGCCCGGCGGCGAGACCCGCGGCGACGAACAGCGCAGCCGCGATGCCGAGCGGGCGAATGGATAGAAGCGTCATGACGTGTGTCCTCGTAATGAAAGGAAACGCGCGCTCTCCCGCACCGATGGAAGCCGCGCGGTGAGAGACCGCTGCTGGACCGCCGTATGCCTAGGGTCTACGGTGGCTACATCGCGTTCCGGTGAGATGACGCGGCGGGCAAGATCGACGGCAGGCCGACGAAGTATGACGCATGAACGGGTCTCCTAGGGCTGAAGGTGAGAGCGAAACGGCACGGCTCAAGGTTGAGACCAAGCAGGCTCCGCCGCAAGAAACAGACGTTCCACAAGGGAACGACAGTGCGGCGCGGCCTGTCAGAGAACTGTTATGAATGCCTCGTTCGATCCAAGTCTCTTTCGCAGATCACCCGCCCTGGCTACGTTCGCGCGTCATGAGGTTCCGACTCCGCGCGGCGCGCGTCGCCCTGCTCTTGGCCGCGTCCGGTTGCTTCATCTTCCACCGCGGAAAGTCCGATCCTCGACCTGGCGTCGACGTGCCCGCGGGGGAAATCGCCCTCAACGTCACCAATCACAACTATCTCGACGTGGTGATCTACGTCCTGCACGATGGCCAGCAAACGCGGGTGGGGATCGTGACCGGGTCGTCGTCGAGCTTGTTATTCGTACCGATCCGGCTGCTAGGGATGGGACACGAGCTGCAACTGTACGGGCGCGCGATCGGCAGCGACGCGTTCGCGCGCACTGAGACGTTGATCCTTCAGCCGGGTCAATACATCGAATGGACGCTCGAGACGGACCTGCGCCGCTCGAGCGTCGGAGTGTTCTAGGCGGCCGACCTGGCCCCCCGTCACCGCCCGGCGTACTGTTAGGTCTATGAACCGATCGTTACTTACGCTGCTCGGCATGGCCGCCCTCGCCGCCTGTGGCGACCTTGGCGTAGGGAGCGGTCGTGGCGCGCTGCAACTCTCGCCCGTGCTCGACTCGCTGTTCGTGGGGGATCGACTGCCTGCCCTCCATGTCACCTACATCGCCCCCGGTGGCAGCCCCGCCTCTCCTGGCCCGGTGATGTGGGCTACCAGCGACAGCTCCGTCGCTCAGATCGATGCGCTGTCCGGTGCCATCACCGGGCGGAAGCGAGGTTCCGCGGTGATAACCGCGCAAGCCCAGGGGCTGACCGGTGGCGCCCTGGTCGTCGTGTCGGACACGCTCGACATCACGCTCCTGCTTGACACGGTGTACGTGATGCCTGGCGACACGATGACCGTGCCCGTCGTGGTCCTCAAAAGCAACAACCCTCCTCCAGCCACGGTTTGGTTCACGGCGCCGAGCAATTCCGCCTACTCGATCGACTCGGCCGGCCACATCAGGGGGCTCGCTCCCGGTGGACCGAATCCCTACATCGTGCACGCCGACTCGCTCACGGACACGGGAGCTGTGTACGTGATGAACCCGACGGACACAACGGGGGGGAACATCTTTTATTCGGTGCGCGGCACCGCCATCACCCACGTGGGTGGCCCGGCCCGGGCTGCGAATTTCGTCGCGACGAGCGGCAGGCAGGCGTTCCAGCTCATTGGGACGTACGTCAAGAATGGCGTGAACACGCAGCGCGTTCAGATCACCCGTCCGGACTCGGTCATCGGGGTCGGCGCGTACGCGATCGACTCCCTGAGCCCTGCCGAAGATGCGGCGTCGTCGACCGCGCCCCCCGCAACCTGCGCGGCTCCACGTCCCTGGGCGGAGTGGTTCGCTCTGACCGCGGGCATCGGCAGCTACTCGAGGCGGGGAGGCACGCTGGTCATCATGCAGATCGACAGCGTTCCGGGGGGCCAGGTGATCAGCGGGCATTTCACGTTCACGGCGCAACGGACCGATCTCTACACCGACCCCCTGGGCGTGCTGTCGATCACCGCGAGCTTCGTGGCGCCCCTGGTGTCGAGTACGACTGTCTGTCGGTAGGTGCCCGGCTTAGGGCTTGCGAATAGTGATCTGGAGCTGACCCGCTTGTAGCGGCGCGACCGTCTCCCTGCCGCCCGGCCATCGGACCCACACGGCGGTGGCCTGCTTTCCCTCCTCCAACCCCAGCACTTGGATCGGCCCGTCCTGCGACCAGTAGCCGGAGCCGCCGTGCACCTCCCGCGCCGGGCCCCGCGACCCCTCGTACACGAGCCGCAGCACGGCCCCGATCGCGTACGGGTTGAGCGGCCCGCCGTCCAACCGCACCCGCAGCCCGGGCCGCGCGTGCTCGTTGTGATACAACCTCGTCTCCGACCCGTTCTGCGACACGACGAGATCGGTGCGGCCGTCACCGTCGTAGTCGGCGAAGGCCGCGCCGCGTTGATCACCGTACACCAGGATCCCTGAAATCTGACCCGGCACCGGCTCGAGCGTGCCGTCTCCGCGGCCGCGCAGCAGCAGGCCCCGGCCGCCGTCGTAGCGTGGGGTTGCGATCTCGGTCGGAAAGAAATTCTGCGAGAGAAACAGATCCTCGTGACCGTCGCCGTCGAAGTCGGCCACTCCGGCGTAGAACGCCGGAGCGAACTGCGCCTCCGCTGGGAGCGGCCTGGCCTCGAACGTGCCCCCCCGGTTGAAGAAAACCTGGTGGTCCAGCGTGGCGGCCTCGAGGCGCTGAGCACCCGCGAGCGTCCTGCCGAAAACGTCTTGGAGCGTGGCGTTCGCGTACGCGGTATACGTCCGGGTGGTGAGACGCACCACCGGCAGTGTCGCCATCAGTTGGCCGAGCGGGGCGAGCGGAGCGATGCTGTGCAGTCGATCGTCATACTGTGCTTCGATCATGTCCCACCGCGACCCCGCCAGCTTTCCGTAGTACAGGAGGAGAGGATGGGCGGGGTCGACATGATACTTCGTGTTCCGGCCCCAGCTCGTCGCCACGATGTCCAGGCGACCGTCGCCGTCGAGATCCCCGGTCGTGACGCCGTTCCAGCGACCAATCACACGGTCCAGGCCCCATTCGGCGGTGGCGTCGCGGAAATGCCCGTGGTCGTTCACGAACAGCTTGAGTGACCCCCACTCCGGCGCGAGGATGAGGTCCGGCCAGCCGTCCCCGTTCACATCCGAAAACACGGCCCCGGATATCAAGCCGATGTTCGTGAAGAGACTGCTGTTGGTCTCATCCAGCACGAATCGCCCGCCCGCGTTGCGGAACAGCCGCGACGACACGGCGCCCGGGTACGCACCCGGCGCCACCCGGCCGCCCACGAACAGGTCCAAGGCACCGTCTCCATCCACGTCCGCCAGCGCCAGAGGCCCGACACTCCCGACATCTCCTGGCACGACAGGCGTCACGACGGCCCCGCCCGGGGTCACGTCCAGGACGCCGGGGAGCGCGGCGGCCTCCTTGGGCGTTTGCGACTCGTAGTTGGACTGGCCCAGGAGCAGCACGGCCCCGCCCTTGCCGTCCGGCAGCGGCAGCACGGTCGTTTCGTCGTAGCGCGCAGGCGGCAGGTGGAGATCGACTCGCGTGAACCGCCCGTGGTGGTTGCGGTAGTAGGCGAGGCTGCCGCCCCGCCCCGACGTGATCAACAGGTCCTCGGCACCATCGCCGTCCACGTCGTACCAGGTGATCCCGGGCCCGAGCTGGCTCAAGGCCTGGGGCAGCAGAGGCTGGCGGTCCCAGTCGTTGAACGGAGTCTCGACGTGGCGGTGGCGGAGCTGTGACGACACGTCCCGGAACCAGGGGGCAGGGACTGGTGGCGAGCGACGGGGCCCCGCGCTGTCGGTGGGCGGTTCCATGATTTCGTACTCCCGATTCGGCTTCACGCCGCGCACCACCGAGTGCGCACCCCGGCGCCAATCGACTTCGATGGTCAGGTCTTGCGCCGCGCCGGCGGCGAACGTGTACAGGGGGTCGGATCCCGAGAGGTAGCTGCCACCGAGCACGACCTCTTTCCGCTGTATCGGGACCGGGCCTCCGAGCACGCGGATCTTGGAGCCTGCCCCGGCGGTGTTCGGCGCGCGCCCCCGCAGCCGCACGGCCACGCGCGGGGCGCTCGCCAGGTTCCGAAACACGGCGGCCGGAGAGCCCAGGCGGTTGATGACCACGTCCAGTGCGCCGTCGCCGTCCAGGTCCGCCGTCGCCATGCCGTGGGAGATCGCATCCTCGGCGGCAAAGCCCCACCGCGCGCCGGCGTCCGAGAACGTGAGGTCGCCGTTATTGCGAAAGGCGACGTTCTTGGTGGCGAGCTTGGGAAACAGCGCCAGCTCGCGCCGCCAGTCGAGCGGCGTAAACGTCGTTCGCACGCGCTCCCAGGTGTCCGCGTCCATCACGTCCCACAGATGGCCGGTGGTGGCTAGAACATCCTCGTACCCATCCAAGTCCACGTCGAGGAACAGCACGTCCCACGTCCAGTCGGAGGCCTCGATCCCGGCGTAGCCGCCGATCTGCGCGAACGTGCCGTCGCCCCGGTTCCAGAGCAGCGTGTTGCGCTGCCATTGGGGTCGGTCGTCGATCCGGCCGATCAGCTTGGGCAACGGGGTATGAGTGGGGACCTGGCTCTTGCGGCGCGGGCCACGGCCCAGCATGTCTCCGACCAGGATGTCGACGTTGCCGTCGCGATCCACATCGGAAAAGTCGACGGCCATCGAGGAGTTGCTGGTGTTGCGGACCGCGAGGCGCGGCACGGCGCGGAAGGTCCCCGTGCCGTCGTTGAGCCAGAACATATCAGGATCCTCGAAGTCGTCGCACACGTACAGGTCCGGTGCGCCGTCGCCATCGACGTCGGTAAACTTGGCGGACAAGCCGAAGTACTCCGGCGCGGCGGGGAGCGGCTTGCCGTCTTCGTCGCGGAACCGACCTGACGTCCACGGGACCAGGGTGAAGTGCCCCGTGCCGTCGTTCAGGTAGAAGCCGTCCGGGTCGGCGCGCTGCTGCATCGATACCAGGCCGTACTCGGGCCGGTCCACGACGCGGTAGTCCTGGCGGAACTTCGGGACGACCTCGAAGTGCTGGTGCCCCAGGTCGCGGACCACCTGGTCGAACGTCCGCTCTTGCGGCGGGTAGACGTCCATCGCGGACCGGGTCTTATAGTTGGCGACGTAGAGGTCGAGGTGCCCGTCCCCGTCCACGTCGGTCAGGGTCATCGTCATGCTGCCCGAGTGGGAGGCGAGCCCCGCCTCGGCCGTGCGCTCGGCGAACACGCCGTGCCCGTCGTTGAGAAAGAGCGCCACGCCCTCGCCGAGGGTGCTGACGAGCAGGTCGAGGTCGCCGTCGCCGTCCACATCGGCGAACACGGCTCCCGTCGAGTGCCGCCCCGTCAGGGCGACGCCGGCCCGGGCCGTGATGTCCTCGAAGCGCCAGTCACCGAGGTTCTTGTACAGGGCGTTCGCGCCCTCGTTGCTCGTCAGGTAGACGTCGGCGAGTCCGTCTCCATCCACGTCGCCGATGGCCACTCCGCCGCCCTGCGCGAGGTGGCGGTTTTGCAGTGCGTTCTCGAGCGTGACGGTGTTGGTGAAGCGGATGCCGGTCGGGGACGGCGGGAGCTCGGTGAATCCGGGGCCCCCGCGGCGCGGCACGGCGAGATCGCGCCAGCGGAACCCCGTTTCCTCGTGCCAGGGGCCGGGGGCGGCGGTATGCCGGCAGGCTGAGCAGAGCGACAGCAGCAAAAAAGCAGGCGCGCCGACGAGCGACGCGCCTGGTGGCCTCGAACCTGCCCGAGGTCGAGCCGGACTACCGGCGACGGCCCAGAATGGCGTTGAGTTCCCTCCGGGCCTGCGCCTGCCGTTCCATCTCGGCCCACACCTGCGGCGCGTTCTGCACCAGGGCCGCGACGACCGGCGCGGACGCGGGGTGCGCGTCGCAACTGCCGTCGGGATGGGCCGCGCCGCCGCAGGTGTAGAGCCCCTGCTTCAGCACGCCCAACTCCTTCGCCGGCACCGGCATCTCATGCGGCGTGAGCGGCTCCAGCTTGTCTATCCGCCGCTGGTTGTAATACGGCGCGGTGTTCGAGCCCGGCAGCTCGACGTCTTGCTCGTATTGCAGCTCCTGGAGCAGGTTGGGGTCCGCATCCGTGGCAGGCGGGAGGCCGCCACGCGGCCGCCCCAGGCGATCCGGGCCAACGTGCGTATAGTTGATCAGGGCGGCCGCGCCGCTTGCCCCGGTCCGGATCAGGGCTTCCGCCCAGAGCAGGTCGTTCTCCGCCGCGAGCACCATCGGGGCGTCCCCCGCACCGGTAGTCTCGCCCTGGGGATTATCACCGCACGCAGCCAGGCTGTCA
>QHTP01000256.1 GCA_003220855.1 Gemmatimonadota bacterium | reverse complement strand
CGCGCGCCTGGTACTCGTGCAGGTTCACGCTGGCTCCGTGGTGATGGTCGTGCCGGCCTCGCCCGCGAGCGCCGCGAGGCCCTGCGACAGCTCGGCGATGATCGCGCGGCGGCCGCCGGCGCGCACGAAGTCGGCCGCCGCTTCGACCTTGGGGCGCATGCTGCCGGTGCCGAGCTCCGTGCCGGCGAGCAAGTGATCCGCGGTCGCCAGGTCGAGGCGCCGGATGGCGCGCTGGTGCGCCGTGCCGTACCCGTGATACACCGCGTCGACGTTGGTGAGGATCAGCAGGACGTCGGCTGCGATGTCGCGCCCGAGGATCGCGGCGACCCGATCCTTGTCGACGACGGCGTCGATCCCTTCGAGTCGCAGCGCCGGGTCGTCATACACGGGCGGGCCGCCGCCCCCACACGCGACGACGATGTGTCCCGCGGCGACGAGGTGACGGATCATGTCCCGCTCGACCACGGCCACGGGCTTGGGGCTCGGCGCCAGCCGCCGCCAGCGACCGGGCTGCTCCTGTTTCACGGCGACGCCGCGCGCCTGCAGCCGCGCCACGCGCACCGGATCGAGCGCGTGGCCGATCGGCTTGGTGGGCGTGCGCAGATTGACGTCGTTCGCATCGCACAGCGTCTGACTGATGACGGTGACCACCTGGCGCGCGACGCCCGCGCGGGCCAGGGCGTTTTGCAGCGATTGCTGGATCATGTACCCCATCCACCCTGCCGTCGCCGCGACGAGCACCCCCAGCGGTAGCGCCTCGACCTGGTCGGCGGCGATCTCGTTGCGCGCGAGGTCGTCGCCCACCTGCGGGCCGTTGCCGTGCACGAGGGAGATCCGCCACCCCGCCCGCGCCAGATCCACGATCGGCACGAGGCTGGCGCGCGTGTGCCGGAACTGATTCGCGATCGTGGGACGCTCGCCTGGCGGAGCGACGGCGTTGCCGCCGAGGGCGACGACGATGGTGCCCGAATTCACGGCGGCGAGAACCTAGCGGCGCTCGGGGGCCGGAGCAAGCTTCCGACGCCCGATGCCGAGCAGCGCTTTCAGCTGGCCGTAGACGCGGCCGAACGTCTCGAGGTCGCCCGCGGCCAGGGCCGCGTCGGCCCGGGCCGCGAGGCGCTGCGCCTGCTGCCAGCGCGCCGTGAGCGTCGTGTCGGCGGCCGCGGGCGCGCCGCCACCGAGGGCCAGCAGCGCCCGCAGCGCCGCGGCCCGGCCCCGGCCCTGGCCGCGCCGCTCGCCCCACGACAGGAACAGCGTGTCGATCCCCACGGGCGGACCGCCGGTGGCCGGCTCGGCGAACAGGGCCTGCTCGAGGAGCAACTCACCCCCGGCGTTCCACAGCCTGGGCACGCCCGGAGCGGTCGTGGTGGGAGACCCGACGAGCGAGGGCGGGAGCCGCACCGCGGGGCTCGGCTGCCACAGCAAGACGCGAGGACCCGCCGGGAGCAGCGTCGCGGCCACGAGCGCGGCGAACGTGCTCCCGGCCTCGAACCCCTGGGCCGTCCAGGGGCGGGGCCCGGCGGCGTCCGCTCGGCCCTCGGCCACCGGGGCGACCAGCTCGAACGGATCTCGGGGTCGGGCGGTCCATGCCGTCGTGTCGGAGCGCCAGCGCCGGATCAGCGTCGTGGCCGCGCGGAAAACGCGGCTCGGGAACGGCAGCTGGCTCTTCAGCGCGGCCGGGAGACTGTCGAGCGGTTGAATGAGTGGGGCGAGCACGTCGGCCCAGGCGCCCGCGAGCGAGTCGGCGCCGGGCGCGAGGTAGAGGCGCGTGTCGCCGCTCGCGGCATTCACAGTCCCGACCAGCGCCGCGCGCAGATACCGCAGGGAGCGCCCGTCGGACTCCACCGCGCGGGCCAACGGAAACGCGTCGGCTTCGAGGTAGCCGTACGACACCCACCACAGCGCCCCGTCGCCCACGACCGGTGCGGCCACGTCGAACGCCGCGTACGGCGCGAGCCGCCGCAACCGCTCCGTGACGTCCCGTCGCCACAGCAGGACGAGGCCGTCCGTCTCGCGGCGCGCCAGCGCCGGGCTTTGCAACATCCAGGCGAGGGCGGTACGTCGCCACCAGTCCGTGAGCGGGATGCCGGTCCGGCGCAGCGCGGGCCACGTGTCGGGCGCCGCGATCGCGAACTCGCGGAATGCCGGTCCGAACCAGCTCACGGAGTCGTGCGTGGGAAGCGGCTCGAATTGGAGGATCGTGTCGTCCTCGACGGCTGCGATAGGGCGCCCGGCCCGGGCCCAGGCGCCGCGGTGGAGCGTGGTCCAGTCCGGCGGAGGCTGCGTGTGCGCGATCGCATCGAGGTCGGGACCGGGCGCGACGACCCAGGTGGCGCGCCCCCCCGCCAGGGAGCGCACCGACAGGCCTGCGGCGGCGGGCTTGGCGCCCGGCCCGAGCAGCTCGCGGTGCTGCGAAGCCGCGGCCACGACGCGCGACGCGTTCCACACCGGGATCGCGGCGACCGCCGCCTCGGGGCTCGTGAACCCCGGGGGAGGGCGCTCCGCGGGCTCCGTCACGCCGAATGCGAGCTCCTCGAGCCGACGCGCGGCCGCGGCGAGCGCCGTGTCGGCGGGGGCGGGCGCTCCCCGGCCAGCGCGCCCGGACAGGGAGCTCGGAATCAGCACGAATCCGAACAGCTGCGCCGCCAGCAATGTCCCCCAGGCGCCGAACAGCAGGACCGGCTTCTCACGCACGCCCCACACCAGGCTCGCCGCAATCACCGCCGCGCCCAGCGCGGCGACGACCGGGGCGACCGTGAGCCGGGCGTCGAGCGCGCCGCCCGCAAGATCACCATGCAGCCCGGCGACGGATTGGGCGGGATCGAGCACGGCGTCCCATGTGAGCGTCGCGGCGAGCAACGCGAGCAACAGGCCGAGGTGCGCCCGCGCGTGCGCGTTGGCGGACGGGAGCCAGCGTCGGAATCGCAGCGAACCGATCCCGGCGTACAGCAGCCCGACGACGACCGTGGCCGAACTCACGGCCGCGAGCGCGAGGCTCCGCAGCCGCTCGCTCCAAGGCAGCGTCCCGAGGTAGTAGCCCAGGTCGCGGTGCAGCAGGGGATCGGTGACGCCGAACCCCACGCCGTGCGCCGCGATCACGGCGCTCATCCACCAGTCCCCCGTGCCCAACGCCAGTAGGAAGCCGAACACGAGGCCGCTGGCGACGGTGCCCGCGAACAGCACACGCTGCGGAACGGCCTCGACGATTTCGAGATCGCCGAGCCGCCGCGACAGCTGCATCGAGCCGATCGAGCGGTACACGACCAGCAGGTTGCCCGTGCCCCACCCCACGGCCACGAGCAGGATCAGGCCGGACACCAGGCGCGCGAAGTCCCGGGCCTTGAGATACGCGCTGCCGCCCGGGAGACCGGTCGCCCACACCCGCTCCGCCGTCTCGAACGCCGCCCAGCGCCCTCCCACGAGTACCACCACCAACAACCCGACGGCGACCAGCAACGCCCAGCGACGGGCGGCTTGCCTCACGCGCGATCGCTCTGGGCGGCAAGCCAGCCTTCGACCTCCGCTCGGTACGCCGCGAGCGCCGCAGCGGTCGACGCCTCGAAGCGAAGCACGAGCACCGGCTGTGTGTTGGATGCCCGCAAGAGCCCCCACCCCTCGTCGAAGCTGATGCGGACGCCGTCCAGCGTGGTGACGGGATACTTGGCGGCGAAGTGGCGTGCGGCGCGCTCGACGATGCCGAACTTGCGCTCGTCGGGACAGTCCACCCGCAGCTCGGGGGTGGAGACGGTCGCGGGGAGGTCCGCGAAGTGCCGGGACAAGGGTCCGCCCAGCTCTGCGACGTAGCGGAGTAGGCGCGCCGCGGCGAAGAGTGCGTCGTCGAACCCGTACCAGTCCCCCCCGAAGAACATGTGGCCGCTCATCTCGCCGGCGAGGGGAGCGTTCGTCTCCTTCATCTTCTGCTTGATGAGGGAATGACCGGTCTTCCACATGGTGGGCTCGAGGCCCACCCGGGCGAGCTCGCGCGGCAGGATCTCGGAGCATTTCACGTCGAAGATCACGGGGTGACCGGGGCCCATGCGGCGCGCCAGATCGCGCCCGAGCAGCACCAGCAGCTGGTCGCCGAGCACCGGCCGCCCCCGCTCGTCCACGGCGCCGATGCGGTCGCCGTCGCCGTCGAACGCGATGCCCAGCTCCGCGCCTTCGCGGCACACCGCCGCCTGGAGGTCGTGGAGATTCTCGAGCACGGTGGGATCCGGGTGATGGTTCGGAAACGTGCCGTCCGACGTGCAGAACAGCGGTACGACCTCTGCCCCGAGCTCCCGGAGGGTCTCCACGGCCACGAGGCTGGCCGCGCCATTGCCGCAATCGACGACGACCTTGATCCGCCGGGGGAGCGGACCGTTGTGTTGCACGATCGCCGCGCGATAGCGCGCCAGGACGGAGGTGTCAGTGCCGCGCGAGCCGCCGGCGCGGCCCCGAGCGCGATCGTGCTCGATCAGACCACGCAGGCCCTGGATGGCCGCGCCGTAGACCGGTTCGGCGCCCAGCACGAGCTTGAAGCCGTTGAACTCGGGCGGATTGTGCGATCCGGTGACCTGCACGCCGCCGTCGACGTTGAGGACGTGGGTGGCGAAGTACAGCGCGGGCGTGGGCAGCTCGCCGACGTCGACCGCCAGGCCGCCGACGGCCTCGATCCCGGACAGCACCCCGTGGGCCAGCGCGGCGCCGGAGGGCCGGTTGTCGCGTCCCACGGCGAGGCGAGGGGCGCGCCCGAAACGCTCCCAGCCGAGCGTCGCGACCGCCTGTCCAATGGCGCGCGCCACCTCGGGGTGCAGCTGGTCGCCCACGGTGCCGCGGATGTCGTACTCGCGAAAGATCGAGGCGGGGACCTGCACGGGACTGCGACGCCTCAGCGGCCCGTGGCGGTCGCCGCGGGGGTCGGTGCCGGTACCACGATCGCGCTGGTCCTCGCCAGGTCGAGCAGCCCGTTCGGGCGAATCCCGAGGACGAGCAACCCGACGACGCACGCCGCCACGACGAGGCCGGCCGCCCGGCCGATATGCACGCCGGCGTGGGCCTGGTCGAAGGGTTCGGGCTTCATGTACATGGCCATGATCACCGGCAGATAGTACCCCGCCGACACCACGCTCGTAAGCACCAGGATGGCGGCGAGCACGGTCTGGTGCATGAGCGTCGCCGCGACCAGGATGTACCACTTCCCGATGAACCCGGCGGTCCCCGGGAATCCCAGCAGGGACAGCATGCAGACCGCGAGCGCCAGGGCCAGCCAGGGGCGACGGTGTCCCAGGCCGGCGAGGTCGTCGATCCGCACCTCCCGCTCGTCATCCCGCCCCTTCGCCGCGAGCAACGCGAATGCCGCGAGGGTCACGAGGGTGTAGGCGAGCAGGTAGACCAGCAGGGCCGCCGACCCGGGCCCCATGCCCGCCGCGACCGCGACGAGCAGATACCCAGCGTGCGCGATCGACGAGTAGGCGAGCATGCGCTTGACCCGGCGCTGGGCCAGCGCGATGACATTGCCTACGACCATCGTCGCTACCGCGAGCCACCACACGATCGGCCGCCAGGCTGCCACGTCTCCGAACCCTTCGAGCAGCACGCGGACCAGCGCTGCGAACGCGGCCGCTTTCACCGCGGTGGCCATGTAACCCGTCACGGGCGTGGGCGCGCCGTCGTACACGTCGGGCGCCCACATGTGGAAGGGCACCGCCGCCACCTTGAACCCGAACCCGACGAGCAGCAGTCCCAGACCGATGAGGAGCATCGGGCTCTGCGCCAGGGAAAGGGAGCGCACTTGGGCGGCGATCTGCGTCAAGTTGGTCGTTGCGGTCGCTCCGTACACGAGCGCGATACCGTACAGCAGGAACCCCGACGCGAATGCCCCGAGCAAGAAGTACTTGAGCGCAGCCTCGGCGGCGGCGCCGCTCTTGCGGTTGATCCCCGCCAGCACGTACACCGAGACCGACATCAGCTCGAGGCCGAGGAACACCACCATCAGGTCTTCCCCGCCGGCCATCAGCATCATGCCCAGGGTCGCGAACAGCAGCAGGACGTAATACTCGGGCACGAGCAGCCCTTCCCGCTCCAGATAGTCGAACGAGACGAGCACCGTCAGCCCCGCGGCGGTGAGGAACAGCGCGTCCGTGACGAACCGGAAATCGTCCACCGCGATCATGGACGGCGGGCCGGCGGACCGCGCGGTGTGCCACCACAGCCACCACACCGCCGCCCCGCCGGCCGCGAGGCCGGCCAGGGTCACCCAGCTGGCGATGCGCAGGTCCCGGGCGCTGGTGTGGCGCCAGGCCGTCACGAGCAGGACGAGCAGTCCCGCCGTGGTCAGCGTCAGCTCGGGCAAGAGGGCGCGCGCCAGGTCGCCGGTGGTCGTGAGGTCGAGGTTCATCGCGTCGCCGTGAACGTCGCGGCGTCGAGCCGGACCGATTGGACGAGATTCTTGGCGGCCGGCTCCATGCGGCGCAGGATCGGCGCGGGGTACACCCCGATCCACACGATGCACGCGAGCAGCGGCACCAGTATGGCGATCTCCCTCGGCGACAGGTCGCGGAGCTTCTCGTTCTCGGGTTTGTCGAGCGGGTTGTAGATGACGCGCTGCAGCGCGGGCAACAGGTACATCGCCGCCACGATCACGCCCGCCGCCGCGACGATGGCGGCGCGCGGATAGGTCCGGAACGCCCCCAGCAACACCAGGAACTCGCCGACGAACCCATTGGTGGCCGGAAGCCCGATCGAGGAGAGCGATACGATCGTGAGCGCCGCCGCGAGCAGCGGCACGACCTTCGCGATGCCGCCGAAGGCGTCGATCAGGCGGGAGTGACGCCGCTCGTACAGCATCCCCGCGAGGAAGAACAGGGCGCCCGTGGAGAAGTCGGGCTGGACCATGGCCACCAGGCCGCCGTACACGATCCCGATCAGCGACAGCGCCACGATCCCCGTCTGGATCGCTGGGTGCAGGGCGACGGTGGGAAACAGCGGCAGGGCAAACCGCAGGAACCCGTAGGTTCCCATCTTGAGCAGCACCCCGGCGAGGAGCACCGAGCCGGCGGTGGGGGCCTCCACGTGCGCGTCCGGGAGCCAGGTGTGGAACGGGAACAGCGGCACCTTGATCGCGAACGCGAGGAAGAAGGCGCCGAACAGCCAGAAGGCGGTGGGCCCGAGCCCGCCCAGGTGGGCGGTCAGGTACGCGTAGGAAAAAGAATAAACGCCGGTCTGGTGGCCGACGAGCGAGACGAGTGCCAAGATCGCCACCAGCATCAACAGCGATCCGAAGAACGTATAGATGAAGAACTTGATGGCGGCGTACAGGCGACGCTCCCCGCCCCACACCCCGATGATGAAATACATCGGGATGAGCATCACCTCCCACATCACGTAGAACAGGAACAGATCGAGCGACACGAACACCCCGATCATGCCCGACGTGAGCGCGAGCATGAGCGCGTAGAACCCGCGCTCCCGCGTCGTGATGTAGGCGTAGCTGCCCAGCACCGACAACGGGACCAGGAACGTCGTGAGCAGCACCATGAACAGCGAGATGCCGTCCACGGCGACGGTGTACCGGATGCCCCAGGCGGGAATCCACGGCAGGTCCAGCACGAACTGCATCCCCGCGGCCGGGCGGAAGGTCCACCACAAGGGAACCGAGATGGCGAACTCCACGAGACTCGCGGCGAGGGCCACGTGCTTCGCCCAGCGCTCGGGCACGAGCAGCACGATCGCGGCGGCCACGACTGGCCAGGCGAGGAGCGCGGTCAGCACTGCTTGCGAGTACATGCTAGCGCACCACCGCGCCCACCACGGCGAGCACGCCGACCACGAAGAGCACCACGTACACGCCGACCTCCCCGGACTGCAGCCGGCTCCCGACCCACCCGAGGGCGCGCGACGCGGCCGCCGTCCCGTTCACGAGCAGCCCGTCCACCAGCCGCTGGTCCACGACTTTCCACAGCACCTCGCGCGACAGCCACATCACCGGTCGGACGACGATCGCGTCGTACAGCTCGTCCACGTACCACTTCTTCCAGAGGAGACGACCCACCCCTCGCTCCGGCGGTGCCAGGCGCGCCGGGGCCAGCGCCTCCGGCTTGAGGATTCGGAAGGCGGCGACCATCCCCAGCGCGGCCACGAGCACCGCCGCCACCACCAGCGCCCACTCGGTCGCGGGCGGTGCTTCGGCCGGGGGCGTCAGCGCGGCGCCGGTCACCGGCGCGAGCCAGTGCTCCAGCCGGGCGCCGCCGCCGAACAGCGGCGGGATGTTGAGCGCGCCACCCAACACAGCGAGCACCCCGAGCACGACGAGCGGCGTGGTCATCAGCGGGGGTGCCTCGTGCAGCTGCTCCCGCTCGCGATCGCCCGTGCGGTTCGGCCCGTGGAACGTGTAGAGCATGAGCCGCGTCATGTAGAATGCCGTCAGCAGGGCTGCCGCGAGGCCCATCCCCCAGAAGACGTACCACGCGGGCCGGACCGCGGCTTGGGCGAACGCGGCGCCCAGGATCTCGTCTTTCGAAAAGAAGCCGGCGAAGGGCGGGATGCCGGCGATGGCCAGGGTCGCGATCCACATGAGGGCGGCGGTCCACGGCATGTACCGCGCCAGCCCACCCATGTTGCGCATGTCCTGCGCGTCCTCGTGCGCGTGGGTCGCGTGGTAGGCCCGGTGCATCGCATGGATGACGCTGCCTGAGCCGAGGAACAACAGCGCCTTGAAGAACGCGTGGGTCGTGAGGTGGAACATCCCCGCGGCGTACGCCCCTGTGCCGACGCCGAGGAACATGTAGCCCAGCTGGGAAACCGTGGAATATGCCAGCACGCGCTTGATGTCCCACTGCTTGAGGGCGATGGTCGCGGCGAACAGGGCCGTGAGCGCGCCGACGCCGGCGACGGTGGCGCTTCCCACGGGCGACAGTGCGAACAGCGCGCCGCAGCGCGCCACCAGATAGACGCCCGCGGTCACCATCGTCGCGGCGTGGATCAGGGCCGAGACGGGGGTGGGACCCTGCATCGCGTCCGGCAGCCAGATGTACAGGGGGATCTGCGCCGACTTGCCCGTGCACCCGAGGAACAGAAACAGCGT
>QHTP01000255.1 GCA_003220855.1 Gemmatimonadota bacterium | reverse complement strand
AGCGCCGCGAGCGGCTCGATCGTCCGGCGCGCGCGGGTCCACTGCTCGACGAAACGCTTCTGTTGGTCGGCGAACGGGAAGCCGAGGGACTGGAACAACGTGGTGAGCGCGTTATGGAGCGAATCGCCGAAGGCCAGCCCCAGCACAAAATCGTGCCCGCGGGCGAGATCCAGCTCCCCGGTGAGGGCGATATTCCCGTCCACGGCGGCGTCGAACTCCCAGTCCATCTGGTAGTTCTCGGCCAGATCGGTCCAGCCGTCCGACCGACCCACAAAGCCGCACGAGCACCGCAAGAACGGGATCGTGGCCGCGAGCGCGAGCCAGACCGTACCCTTGTGCGCCACGAGCACCTCCCGCCCGTTCTGGACCGCCACGAACCCGCTGTTTCCCCAGCCACTCCCATCGAGATGCGGGGCGAGCAGCGCGAACAGTCGGAGCGTTTCGAGCGACCCGGCGAGCGCGGTGACGCGCGTCCGGATCAGGACACACGACTGATGGGGACTCGTGATGATCTCTTTCTCGATACGGTAGCGCTGCTCCTGATCGACGCTCGTGACCCGAACTCCCAGGGAGCGGTCGTCGATGTACTCCGACGTGCACTTGAGGTGTCGCCGCTCGTCGTGGAAGAACGACCTGCCGTCGGTGATGAGATACTGGAGGTCGCGGATCTGGGGGCGATCCACGGTCGGGTAATACACCTCGTTCAACACGCCGCGCGACATCGTGAACCACACGCGGCTCGACGCGGCATAGGCGGTGCCCACGGCGTCCTTCGCGCTGCGTGTCCAGCGCGGCGCGATGCCAGGGTGCCCGAACGCTTGGCGTGCTGTGCGGACAACGGCCATTTACGGGCTCATCTCCGCCCGACACCGCTCCGCCGCGACGGCCGCAGCGCCGAGCAGTCCGACGTTGGGATTGGTGATGACGCGGACGGGGACTCCTAGCATGAAGGCGGAGAGGCGCCCCTTGGCGCGAAACGCGGCCAGAAAAGGCCCGGTCCTGAGCTGCGTCACGATCCGCGGCGCGATCCCCCCGGCCACGAAGACGCCGCCCGTCGCGAGGACTGTCAGGGCCAGGTCCCCCGCCAGTGCGCCGAGCAGCGAGGTGAACCGGTCAAGCACGGCGGCGCACAGCGGATCGGTTCCGTCCAGACCGTGCTGCACGATGACGGCCGCGGGATCCTGTCGACCCATCTCAGCCCGTACGGCGTCGTTCTCGACGACGGAGCCTGCCGCCGCGAGATGCCGGTAGATGGCGATTAGGCCGGGTCCCGAAACGACCCGCTCGCCGGAGACACGGCCGAACTCATCCTGCAGCGAGCGGCGGAGCTCCCACTCGACCTGGTCGCGCGCCGCGAACTCCGCATGCCCGCCCTCCGACGGGTGGACGCGATAGCGGCCGCCATCCCAGGAAAGAAACGCTTCCCCGAGCCCCGTGCCCGCGCCGATGAGCGCGACGGGGCCGTGGGCGATCGGCTCTCCCTCTTGGATGGTCTCGACGTCCTTCGGCCCGAGCAGGGCGAGCCCGTGACCGACGGCGTCGAAGTCGTTGATGACGGAGGTATGGGCGATGCCGATCGCCGCAGCCAGCTCGCGCTCGTCGATGGTCCACGGCAGGTTGGACGTCCGGGCCACGCCGTCGATCACGCGGCCGGCGACCGCGAAGCAGGCCCACTCGAGTGACCTCCCCGCTTCCCCGAGGAAGCGCCGCACAAGCGGCGCGAGGCCGGGAGCGTCCTGAGACGCGAACCGCTGCTCTCCTTCAACGCGCGCCCGCCGGCCATCGACGTCGACGATCGCAAGCCGTGCGTTCGTGCCACCGATGTCGCCGGCGAGCACTCTCACGGCGCCTCCGCGCTGTGCCTCGTGTGCACGGACCGCGACGCCAGCGCTCGCCCATAAGCCTGCACATACCCCTCGCCGGAGCGCCGCCAGCCAAAGTCCTGGCTCATCGCTGCGTGCATCATCCGCTCCCAGGAGTGCCCTTCCGCGTAGCGTTCGATCGCCTGCCGAGTCGCGCGCCCGAGCGCCGCCGGCGAATACTCGTCGAACAGAAAGCCGGTCGCTCCGTCCTCGATCGTATCGGTCAGCCCACCGACGCGACGAGCCACCGGAATGGTGCCGTAGAGCTGCGCGCGCATCTGTGTCAGGCCGCAGGGCTCATACAGTGACGGCATCAGGAGCATGTCTGCCCCGGCCAGCAGCTCGTGCTCGACTCGATCAGTGAAGGTGACTTGCGCGGCGATGCGGTCGGGCGCGGCGGCGGCCAAGTCGGTCAAGGCCTGTTCATAGCGTTTCTCCCCCCCTCCCAGAAACACGAATTGGGCGTCGGGTATGGCCAGCAGACCGCCTCCCAGAATGAGGTCGAGGCCTTTCTGTGCCACCAGGCGCGCGCTCATCGCGAACAGCGGGATTCGGGGGCGGGACGCCAGGCCGAAGGCCCGTTGAAGCGCGGCCTTGCAGCGCCGCTTGCCGACCAGGTCGGTCGGCGAATACGGCGCTGCGATCGCCGGGTCGGCCTGGGGATTCCAGACGGCCCCATCGATTCCATTCAATATCCCGACGAGCCGATCGCCGAGCGCGGCAAAGGTGTCATCGAGTCCGAACCCGCCCTGCGGCGTTCGCAGCTCACGGGCGTGCGATGGACTCACCGTGACCACGACGTCGGAAAACGCCAGGCCACCCTTCAGGACGTTCATCCGGCCGAACCACTCGAGCGCCCGCCAATCATAGAGCTCCGCGGCCAGTCCAAGGTCCGTGACGGTGTCGGGCGGGAAATGCCCCTGAAACCCCGCGTTGTGGACCGAGAGCACGGTGCCCAGCCGGTCGTAGTAGGGCTCTCCGGCATGCGCGGTCCGCAGGTAGACCGGAGCCAGGGCCGTATGCCAGTCGTGCGCGTGCAGGATCCGAGCGGACGGCGCGATCCGGGGCAGTACCGCCAGCGCCGCTCGGGCGAACAGCGCGAATCGCCGGGCGTTGTCCGGGTAGTCCGACCCCTCGTCACCGTAGATGCCCGGTCGATCAAAGTAGCCCTGGTGCTCGATCAAGAAGATGGCCGGGCCGGGACCGGGCTCCGCGAGCCGGAACAGTCGTGCGCCTTCCACCCGCGGTCCCACTTGGACCGGAAAGGAAGGGCCAACCGGATCGAGGCGGGAGGCGACCTCCCGCACGCAGCGATGCAGCGGCATGACGACCGTGGCCGACATCCCCGACGCCGCTTCAAAGCGGGCCAGACCGCTGACCGCTTCACCCAATCCCCCGGTTCGCGCCAGCGGCAAGTACTCCCAGGCGAGGTGGACGACCCCAAAACGCTGCGGGCGCTGCCGCGCCGGCTCGGGAACAATGCCGTCCGGGAGCCGCCGCTTGGCGGCGGGGTGCCGCGTCGGCGCGAGCGTGCTGGTTTGTTTGGGGGTCATAGGCCACCTCGGCGCATCGTTACGCGAATAGTCGCGGGCGGCCTGGCGGAGCGCCAATAGCACGTTCGTACCACAGACGCCAACGCCAGTCACCGGGCGAGAACCGCCTTCGCCGTCGCGACGACGTGCTCCACGCTGAACCCGTACCGCGCCATCACCTCGGGTCCCGGCGCCGATGCGCCGAAGCGGTCCACGCCGATGATCGCGCCGCGCGGCCCGACGTACCGTTCCCAGCCGAACGGCGAGCCGGCTTCCACGCTGACCCTCGCGTGCACCGCGGGCGGCAGCACCGCTTGGCGGTATTCGGCCGATTGCGCCTCGAACAACTCCCACGACGGCATCGACACGACGCGGCTGCGAACGCCCTCGCTGGCGAGCTGTCGGTGCGCGTCGAGCGCGAGCGAAACCTCCGAGCCCGTCGCGATGAGAATGAGCTCGGGCAACCCCTCACCCGCGTCGATCAGGACGTATGCGCCGCGTGCGGTGCCTGCGGACGGGGCGAGCGTGGTCCGGTCGAGTACCGGCAGCTTCTGGCGTGTGAGCACTAGACCGACGGGCCCGCTCGTGTGCCGCATCGCGATCCGCCACGCCTCGACCGTTTCGTTGGCGTCGGCCGGCCGGAGCAGCAGCAGGTTCGGCATCGCCCGCAGACTGGCGAGCTGCTCGACCGGTTGATGCGTTGGTCCGTCCTCGCCAAGTGCGATGCTGTCGTGGGTCCACACGTAGATCACATGTCCCGCGCTCAACGCGGCGAGCCGGATACTCGGGCGCATGTAGTCCGAGAACGTCAGGAAGGTCGCGCCGAACGGCACCACGCCCCCGTGGTGCGCCATTCCCGTGAGGATCGCGGTCATCGCGTGCTCGCGGATCCCGAAATGGATGTTCCGTCCCGCGTACCCCCACACCCCGCCGGCCGCTCCCTGGGTCGGCGGGGTCTGCCCGTCCTCCAGCACAGTCGCGCTCTGAAAGTCCCCCTTGCCTTTCATCATTGTGCGCGTGGACGGATCGAGATCCGCCGATCCGCCGACGAGATTCGGCACCGACTCGGCCAGTGCCTCGATCGCCTTGCCACCGGCGTCTCGCGTGGCCACCGCACCGTCCTGGGGCGTGTACGTCGGCAGCCGGTCGTCCCAGTGCGGGGGAAGCTGTCCTGCCATAACGCGGGCGAACTCGTCGGCGAGCTCCCCGTGTGCGGCACGGTAGCCGTCCATGACCTGCTGCCAGGCGTTGCGCCACGCCGCCCCGCGCGTGCCGACCTTGGCGAATTCCCGCTGCACCTCCTCGGGGACGTAAAACGTGCGGTCTTCCGGCCAGCCGTAGGCCCGCTTGGTCAGCCGCACTTCGTCCGCCCCCAGCGGCTCGCCGTGGGCCTGGAAGGTGTCCTGCTTGTGCGGGCTCCCGAACCCGATGTGCGTGCGCGCCACGATAAGCGAGGGCCGGCTCTCCTCGGCGCGGGCTGCCGCGAGCGCCGCGTCGACCGCGGCCACGTCCATCCCGTCAACGTGCTGGACGTGCCAGCCGTATGCCGCGAAGCGCGCCCCGACGTCTTCCGAGAAGGTGACGTTGGTGGTCGCCGAGAGGGTAATGAGGTTCGAGTCGTAGAGCACGATCAGCCGGCCGAGATGCAGGTCGCCGGCGAGCGATGCCGCTTCGGCGGCAACGCCCTCCATCAGGTCCCCGTCGCTCGCGATGACGTAGGTCCGGTGGTCGACGATCGAGTGACCCGGCCGGTTGAACGTGGCGGCCAGCCAGCGTTCCGCCATCGCCATCCCGACGGCATTGCCGAACCCTTGGCCGAGCGGCCCCGTGGTCACCTCGATGCCCGTGCTGCTCCCACGCTCAGGATGCCCCGGGGTTCGGCTGCCCCAGCGCCGGAAGTGCTTGAGATCGTCCAGCGTGAGGTCGTACCCCGTCAGAAACAACAGGCTGTAGAGCAGCATGCTCCCGTGCCCCGCCGAGAGGACGAACCGGTCGCGATTGGCCCATTTCGGCTGTGTGGGGTCATGCCGGAGGTGTCGCGTCCACAGCACGTAGGCCATCGGGGCGGCGCCCATTGGCATTCCCGGATGTCCTGACGCCGCCTGCTCTACGGCATCGATGCTGAGCACGCGGATGGTGTTGATGCAGACATCGTCGATGGTGACCGTCTGGGCGGTCATCGAGCGCTCCCCCGCGAACCCACGTAGCGGCGGATCAGCGCCGTAGTCGAGCTGTCGTGGGCGTCCGCGGCAGCGCTGGAGCCCCGCAGCTCGCCCGCGATCCGCTGTGCCAGCGTCTTGCCAAGCTCCACACCCCATTGATCGAACGAGTCGATGTTCCAGATGACGCCCTGCGTAAACACGCTGTGCTCGTACAGCGCGACGAGCGAGCCCAGAATCGCCGGCGTCAAGCGCTCGGCGAGAATCGTCGAGCTCGGCCGATTCCCTTCGAAGACGCGGTGCGGCACGAGCCACGCAGGCGTCCCTTCGGCCTCGATCATGCGCTCCGTCTTGCCGAAGGCGAGCGCCTCGGCCTGCGCGAACACGTTCGCCATGAGCAGATCGTGGTGACCATCCAGCGGGTTCAGCGATCGGGAGAACGCGATGAAGTCGCACGGGACGAGCTTAGTGCCTTGATGAATCAACTGATAGAACGAATGCTGTCCATTGGTGCCGGGCTCCCCCCAGAGAATCGGCCCGGTCTGGTAGTCGATGCGGGTGCCGTCGAGCGTGGTGTGCTTCCCGTTGCTCTCCATTGTCAACTGCTGGAGATACGCGGGGAAGCGCTTGAGGTACTGGTCGTACGGCAGCACTGCGACCGTCTGCGCATCGAAGAAGTCGCCGTACCAGACCGCCAGCAGCCCCATGATCACCGGGAGATTCCGCTCCAACGGCGCGGTGCGGAAATGCACGTCCATCACATGGAACCCACCGAGCATGTCGCGGAAGTACTCCGGGCCGATCGCCAGCATCGTGGACAGCCCGATCGCCGAGTCCATCGAGTAACGCCCGCCGACCCAGTCCCAGAAGCCGAACATGTTGGCGGGATCGATGCCGAACTTCGCCACACCCTCGTCGTTCGTCGAAACAGCAACGAAGTGCTGTCGTACCGCCCGCTCGTCGCCGAGCTTGCGCAGGCACCAGACGCGGGCCGAGTGGGCGTTGGTCAGCATCTCGAGCGTCGTGAACGTCTTGGAGCAGACGATGAACAGCGTCTCGGCGGGATCGAGGTCGCGCGTGGCCTCCACGAGGTCCGTGCCGTCGACGTTGGAGACGAAGCGGAACGTCATATGGCGCCGACTGTAATGCCGCAGCGCCTCGTAGGCCATCACTGGGCCGAGATCGGAGCCGCCGATGCCGATGTTGATGATGTTGCGGATGGGCCGCCCGGTGTGCCCGCGCCAGCGGCCGCTGCGCACCTCGTCGCAGAAGGCCGCCATGCGGTCGAGGACGGCGTGCACCTCGGGTACTACGTCCACCCCGTCGACCAGCATCCGCTCGTGCTTCGGAGCTCGGAGAGCAACGTGGAGCGCGGCCCGCTGCTCGGTCACGTTGACCTTCTCGCCGCTGAACATGGCATCAATGCGCCGGGGCAAGCCGCATTCCTCGGCCAGCCGGAGCAGCAAACCGAGTGTCGCATCGGTTACGCGATGCTTCGAGTAGTCGAGATAGAGCCCGGCGGCTTCGGCGGTCAGACGCTCGCCCCGGCGTGGATCGTCGGCGAAGAGCTGGCGAAGATGCCGCTGGCG
>QHTP01000254.1 GCA_003220855.1 Gemmatimonadota bacterium | reverse complement strand
GTCGCGGCTGGTATGCGGCGGGAGGCCGTGCGACGACTACAGCACACCGTTCGGTGTGCGGACGTTCGCGTTCGATCCCGACCGGGGGTTCATCCTCAACGGCAGGCACGTCAAGATCCGTGGTGTGTGCCTGCACCACGATCTCGGGGCGCTGGGCGCCGCCGTGAACGCCCGCGCGCTCGAGCGGCAGCTCGAGATCATGCGCGACATGGGCGTCAACGCGCTCCGCACGTCGCACAACCCACCCGCCCCCGAGCTGCTCGACCTCACCGACCGCATGGGCTTCATCGTGCTGGACGAGGCCTTCGACATGTGGAAGAAGGAGAAAACGAAGTACGACTATCACCTGGACTGGGACGCGTGGCACGTGCGCGACCTGTCGGACATGGTGCGGCGTGACCGCAACCACCCGAGCGTCTTCATGTGGAGCATCGGGAACGAGGTGATGGAGCAGTGGACCAACGGCGACTCCACCGCCACCCCGATCGCGCGCGAGCTCGCCGGGATCGTGCGGCGCCTCGACCCCACGCGGCCCATCACGTCCGCGAACAACAACGGCAGTCCCGGGAATCCGGTGCTGCAATCCGGCGCCCTCGACCTCCTGGGCCACAACTACCATCACGAGGCGTGGGCGAGTTTTCCGCAGCAGTTCCCGGGACAGAAGTTCATCATCACCGAGGCGATGTCGGCGCTCAACAGCCGCGGCGTCTACGAGCAGCCCTCCGACTCGGTCGCCAGCTACGCGACGCCGTACGTGAAGGACAGCGGACCGCAGCCGAACAAGGACTACCGGCTCTCGTCGTACGACGACCGGAAGGCCTTCTGGGGCTCGCTGCACGAAGAGTCGCTGCGGCTGTTCGAGCGCTATCCATTCCTCTCGGGGATGTTCATCTGGCAGGGGATCGACTACCTGGGCGAGCCCACGCCCTACGAGTGGCCCGCGCGCAGCTCCTATTTCGGCGTCGTCGATCTCGCGGGCTTCCCGAAGGATCCCTACTACCTGTACCAGAGCGTATGGACAACCCGACCCATGCTGCACGTCTTCCCGCACTGGAACTGGGCACCCGGCCAAACCGTCGACGTCTGGGCCTACACGAACGCCGACGAGGTCGAGCTGTTCCTGAACGGCGCTTCGCTCGGGGTGAAGCGGAAGCCGGAGCCGGTCTCACATGTGATGTGGCGGGTCTCGTACACACCGGGAACGGTGCGCGCCGTCGCGCGCACAGGCGGGCGGGTGGTGGCGACGCAGCAGGTGCAGACCGCGGGACCGGCCGCTCGGGTGGCGCTGACCTCGGACCGGGCGGTGATCCACGCCGATGGCAGCGACCTGTCGTTCGTCACGGTGACCGTGGAAGACGCCACGGGCGTTCCGGTCCCGACGGCGGAGCCACTGGTACGCTTCCGTCTCGCCGGGGATGCGCGCATCGCGGGAGTCGACAACGGGGACCAGATCAGCCATGCGTCGTTCCAAAGCGACCGCGTGCTGTTGTTCAACGGCAAGGCGCTGGTCATCGTGCGCGCGGGCGACCGAGCGGGGACGGCTACGCTCACGGCGCAAGTCGACGGGCTCGAACCCGCCACGCTGAGGCTACGGCTCGAGTAGCAAGACGCCGGTCTCGGCCGCTCCCGGCCCTGAGGTGGTGAAGACGGTCGTGTCCCGGCCGGTCTCCGCGCCGTAGCGGGCCGCCACGTCGCGCACCCGCGCTTCCGCCCCGCTCGTGGCCAGCACCGCCACCGTGCCGCCGTTCCCCCCACCGGTGATCTTCGCGCCGAACAATCCGCCGCCAGCGCGCCGAGCAGCTCAGCGAAGCGCAGCACGCGCTCGTGCTCGCGGATGGGGTGCTCCGTGGCCTGGCGGACAGGGTAGCGCCGCTCGGGGCGAACGTGAGTGGCCATGTCGGTCAGCCCGTCGTAGCGATTCAGGAACTCGGCCCCGGAAATCTCCTCCGGAAGGACGTCGCTGACTGCCGAGAGCTCGGGGCCCGTGAGATTCGCGAGATAGCCTCCCCAGCGCGGATCGTCCACGCGCACGCGAGACCCGTCTCGCGCCGCGCGCAACCCCGCCGCGGCGGCGATCATGCGGTAGCCCATGAATGCCGCTGTGCGCACGGTGCCGTAGTCCGCCCCGGCGACCGCGTGGCTCAGCCCCGAATCGATGCCATAGAAGCGATACCCACGGGGAACGTCCACGTACCCCTCGATCGTGCCCGGCTGGCAGCGCAACCGCAGCAGCCGATCCCGCCGCCCGCACGCGCTGGTCATCTGATCCATGATGCCACACGGGGCTCCGACGACCTCGTTCTCCACCGCTTGACAGGCCGTCGCGAGCTCCGCTGCGGTCATAGACGCACCGCAACCGGCGGCGACGGCCGCGCCGGCGGCGACCTCCAGCGCCGCCGACGAAGCGACGCCCCTGCCTTCGGGCACGGTGGAATCGATGAGCAGGCGGAGACCGGCGGCGGGTGCCAGACAGCGCTGCACGATGCCCACGACGTAGCCTGCCCATCGCTCGGCGGCCCGGCCTGCGAACCACGCCGCGAGCTCCGCCGGTGTACCGAGCGGCAGCTCGACGCTGCAGAACTGCCACCCCCCGCTGCGGCGTGTCGCGATCTCGCAGCGCGGTGTATCCTGCCATTGCAATAGCGCCGCCGTCGCGCATTCGAGCGGCAGTTCGAGCACGCTGGCGCCCGAGTAGTCCGCGATCCCGCCCATGACATCCAGTCGTCCCGGCGCCCGGGCGATGTAGATAGGGGCGTCAGGCGAGAAGAACGCGCGCAGGCGCGGGTCCGCCTCCTGAGGCAAGGCGCGCAGGCGGTCGAGGGCGCGCTGGAACCAGACGAGGTCGCCCGAGGCGCCGACTTCCGGGAGGCGACGCAGCCGGATCACCGCAGCAGGCCGCGGCGGCGCAGCGCCCCTTGCAACACGGGCTCGACTAGCGCGCGGAGACGCTCGTTCGCGTATCCAACCCACGCCACGTCGGATGTCACATCGAACGGGGCGTCGACCGGCGTACCGCTCGGGTCCCGCACGATCACGCCCGCCTCCTCGGCGATGAGCGCCGTGCAAAGATCATAGGGGTGGCAGCAGAGGCCCGGCGGCAGACCGCTGGCGGCGCGGACGGACTGGACCAGGGGGCGAAGGTCGGCGACCAGGCGGTCGTGACCGGCCATCAGCTCGTACAGCTCACCGCCGGTGGACGCGTACTGGTCCTCGAAGCAAGCGGCCCGTCCCGGAGCCGGCTGCACCAGCGCCTGCACGACTTCATCGTCGATGGCCGCCAGGGTGTCCCGGGCGCCCGGGAAGAATCGCACCACCGTGGCGAACCCGTGCGCGATCGTCTCGGCCCGCGAGGGTCGGAGCGTGACAGGCTCGTGCGCGCCGGACAGGCGATTGAACCGGCGCGCCTCCATCCCGCGCCCGCGGCGCGCCCACAGCTGATCGGACAGATGCTGTTTGACGAGCGGAATCTCGGTCTGCACGGCGAGCACGATGTCGCGCAAGCGGGTGTCGACGCCGCGGTTGGGCGCGATACCGGTGAGGACCCACGCGCTGCGCTTCTGATACATGAGGCCGCGCGTGCCGTCGATCGGATCCACCAGCAGGCGCCAGCGGCAGTCCTGTTCCCGCGCCCCGCGCGGCAGGACGAGGACGTGGTCGGGGAGTCCCTCGCCTACCAGGCACAGCGGCTCCGCGCGGGCGACGTCGGCGAGGCCCTGCACGAAGGTTTCCTCGCCCACGCGATCAATGGCGTAGATCGTGTCGCCCCCCTCCGCGACGTCGCTAGCCACGGCGGCGAGGCGCTCCGAGGCCTGCCGCGTGCACGCGTCGACCACCGCGTCGCGGGCGCGCTGGTGCAGCGCCAGGAGGGGCTCGAGCAGATGCCCGGCGTCCGCCACCTCAGCCGCCCTGCGTGTAGTGCACGCCCGCGACCGCCTGCAGCTCGGCCGCGGTCTCCTCCGGGGCGGCATCGTTCAGGAAGTTGCCGCCGCCGATCTCGGGGCCGGCGAGGTACTTGAGGAGACCAGGTTTCCGCAGCGGCGGATGTATCTGAACGTGGAAGTGGAACCCCGGGGAAGGCGATCCGTCCGTCGGCGCCTGGTGCAGCACCATCACGTACGGGAATGACAAGCGCCACAGATTGTCGAAGCGGATCAGCGTCTCGCGCAGCACGGCCGCGAAGTCGACGAGCTCGGAGGCGGAGAGGTGCGCCAGGCTGGGGCGCGTGGCCCGAGGCGCCACGAACGTCTCGTACGGGTAGCGCGCGAAATACGGGATGAACGAGAGGGCCTGGTCGCGGCGCACCAAGAGGCGCCGACCATCCGCTTCCTCGGCGACCAGGATGTCCTGGAGCAGGGGCCGGCCGTGCTCCGCCAGGTAGACCGCCTGCGCCTCGGCCTCGAGCTCGATGGTCTTGAACACGAAGTTCGTCGCGTAGATCTGGCAGTGGGGATGGGGGTTGCTCACGCCGACCACCTCGCCCTTGTTCTCGAACACGAGCACGTGCCGGACATCGTCGCGCGAGCCGAGCTCGCGGTATTGTTGCTGCAGCACCTCGAGCAGACCCAGCAGCGCCGCCGCCGGCAGTTGGGCCAGCGTGACGTCGTGCCGCGGCGTGAAGCACACGACGCGTGCATATCCCGCGGCGGGCGCATTCCGATAGATTCCCGGTGGCGCCGCGAGCTGCGTGGGTGCGTCGGGGCCGACGCACGGGTGGTCGTTGTCGAACACGAAGATGCCGGAATATCGGTCGTTGCGCCGGCCCGAGCTGCGCACGTTGCCCGGGCACAGATAACAGTCCGGGACGTACTGCGGCAGCGCGCGGAGCTGGTCGCCCACGCGCTCGCCCTGCCAGGGCCGCTCGTTGCGGTGGGACGAGACGACGACCCACTCGCGCCGCAGCGGATGCCAACGCTGTTCCCAGACCATGCCCGTTAGAGCGGAGTATCGCCTTGGCGCGAAACTGCGGCAAATCTAACCGGCCTTTTGGGGAACCCACCACATGAGTCCCAAGCCCGCGCAGGACGCCTTTACGCCCCGGCCGGAGCATCGTTTCACGTTCGGGCTCTGGACGGTCGGCAACCCCGGACGCGACCCGTTCGGCGACCCGGTGCGATCGCCGCTGTCCCCCGCGCACATCGTCCGCAAGCTGGCGCAGCTCGGCGCGTACGGCGTCAACCTGCACGACAACGACCTGGTGCCGCGGGACTCGGGCGCCTCGGAGCGCGATCGCATCGTGCGCGAGTTCAAACACGTGCTCGCCGACACGGGGATGAGAGTCCCCATGGCCACCACCAATCTCTTTTCCGACCCCGCCTTCCGCGACGGCGCGTTCACGAGCAACGACGCGCGGGTGCGGGCGTACGCGCTGCAGAAGACCATGGCGGCCATCGACCTGGCGGTGGAGCTTGGCGCCATAACCTACGTCTGCTGGGGCGGGCGAGAAGGCGTGGAGACCAATGCCGCCAAGGACCCGCGCGCGGCGCTCGGGTGGTACCGCGACGCCATCAACTTCCTGTGCGGGTACGTGCGCTCGCAGCGCTACGACCTGCGGCTCGCGCTCGAGGCCAAACCCAACGAGCCGCGCGGAGACATCTTCCTGCCGACCACTGGCCACATGCTGGCGTTCATCTATACGCTCGATCACCCCGATATGGTCGGCGTGAATCCGGAAGTGGCGCACGAGCGGATGGCCGGGCTCGACTTCTCCCACGCCGTGGCCCAGGCGCTGGAGGCGGGCAAGCTCTTCCACATCGATCTCAACGGGCAGCAGCCGGGGCGATTCGACCAGGATCTGCGGTTCGGCAGCGACGATCCCAAGGCGGCGTTTTTTCTGGTCAAGCTGCTCGAGGACGCCCGCTGGCCCGGGATGCGTCACTTCGACAGCCATGCCTACCGCACGGAGGATGAAGACGGGGTCTGGGCCTTCGCCGCCGGCAGCATGCGCACCTACCTCATCCTGAAGGCGAAGGTGGAGCGCTTCAATCACGATGCCGAGATCCAGCAGCTGCTGGCGGAGCTCGGCGGCCGGGGCGGCGGCGCCACGGAGCGCGTGGCGTTCAGCACCGAGCGGGCGCGCGCGCTCCAGGCCAGGACATTCGACCTGGCCGCGATTCGCACCCAGGGCTACGCCTACGAGCGGCTCGACCAGCTCACGATGGAGCTCCTGCTGGGTGTGCGCTGAGATGGCCGACTCACTGTTCCTCGGCCTGGACGTCGGGACGAGCGCCGTGAAAGCCATTCTCGTGAGCCCGGCGGGAGCCGTGACGGCGGCCGCGACCGCTCCGCTCTCGCTCGAGACGCCGCGACCCGGCTGGGCGGAGCAGGATCCGGAAACGTGGTGGCAGGCGAGCGGCACGGCCATCCGCCGCGTGCTGGAGCAACGCACGGGGGCGCGCGTCGCCGCGGTCGGCATCTCGGGTCAGATGCACTCCTCCGTGTTTCTCGACCGCGCCGGCGCGGTGATCCGCCCCGCGCTGTTGTGGTGCGACGGGAGAACCACGGCCGAATGTCGGGAGATCGTCCAGCGCGCCGGAGGCGAGGCCCACCTGCGCGAGTGGGTGTGCAACGCTGCGCTGGAAGGCTTCACCCTCCCGAAGGTGCTGTGGCTGCGCAATCACGAGCCCGCCGCCTTCGCCCGCCTGGCGACGGTGCTCCTCGCCAAGGATTTCATTCGGCTCCGCCTCACCGGCACGGTCGCGACCGAGCCGTCCGATGCCTCCGGCACCCTCATGTTCGACCCGGCCGGGTTGCGCTGGAGTGGTCCCATGCTGGACGCCGTCGGCCTGTC
Organism: Gemmatimonadota bacterium; assembly: GCA_003220855.1. Taxonomy (GTDB): domain Bacteria; phylum Gemmatimonadota; class Gemmatimonadetes; order Gemmatimonadales; family GWC2-71-9; genus AG41. Next base: position 3,878 of record QHTP01000254.1, on the reverse strand, counting down.
GCGTTCCCTGTTGCCTGAGGTCGGAGGATCGTCGCAAGTCCTGGGTCGCGTCACCGATCAGGCGGGGGCACTCACCGGTCTCGCTCCCGGCACGCCGGTGGTGGGTGGCGGAGCGGACAACGCGTGTGGTGCCGCGGGCGTCGGCGCGATCACGCCTGGGGAAGCGGTGTCGAGCTGGGGCACGTCGGGGACGGTGCTCGCCCCGACGGCGGAGCCGCGTGTCGACCCCGGTTTGCGGGCCCACACCTTCTGCCACGTGGCGCCCGGCGTCTGGTACGTGATGGGCGTCGTGCTCTCGGCGGGCGGCGCCTTCGCCTGGTATCGTGATCAGGTCGCGCGCGATCTCGCCGATACCGATCATCCCGAGGCCCGACTGGTCGAGGAGGCGGCGAGCGTGCCGCCCGGCGCCGAGGGCGTGACGTTTCTCCCCTACTTGCAGGGCGAGCGCACGCCCCACCGGGACGCCTCGCTGCGCGCCGCCTTCGTCGGCCTCAGCCTCGCCCATTCGCGCGCCCACATGACGCGCGCGGTGCTGGAAGGCGCGTGCTTCGCGCTGCGCGATTGCCTCGCGGTGCTCGAGGAGCTCGGCCTGGGCCCGGCCTGTCTGCTCGTCACCGGCGGCGGGGCCCGGAGCGCGTTCATCCGCCGCCTGCAGGCGGATATCTTCGGCCTGCCGGTGACGACGGTGAACCGCGAGGAGGGACCGGCCTACGGCGCCGCCCTGCTCGCGGGCGTCGGGGCGGGGGCGTATCCGGATCTCGCATCCGCGGCCCGGTGCACCCTGACCCGGGAGCCGCCGGCGCCCCCGGATCCGGAGGCGCACCGGGCGTACCAGCAGGTATACGAGCGCTTCCGCGCGCGTCTGGTCGCGGCGCGCGCCTGAGCGGAACTCTCTCGAGGGAACCCAACGTGGCTGCAGTGGACTGGCTGGTGATCGCCGCGTACTTCGCGCTGCTGCTGGGGGTCGCCTGGTGGGTCGCCCGACGCAACACGGATACCGCGGCGGACTATTTCCTCGCCGGCCGGAACCTGGGCTGGTTCCTGGTGGGCGCGTCCATCTTCGCGTCCAACATCGGATCCGAGCACGTGGTCGGGCTCGCGGGCGCCGGGGCCACGAGCGGGGTCGCGCTCGCGCACTACGAGCTGCACGCCTGGTGCCTCCTCGTGCTCGGCTGGGTGTTCGTCCCGTTCTACTCGCGCGCGCTGGTCTACACCATGCCGGAGTTCCTCGGCCGCCGCTTTTCGCCGACGGCCCGATGGGTGTTATCGGTGATCACCCTCGCGGCGCACGTGCTCACCAAGTTCGCCGTCGCGATCTTCGCCGGCGGCGTCGTGTTCGCGACGCTGCTCCCCGAGGTCGCCCTGCAGGTGGGGGGCGCGACCTTCAACAGCTTCTGGATCGGGTCGGTGGTCGTCGTGCTGCTCACCGGCCTGTACACGGTGCTGGGCGGGATGCGCGCCGTGGCATATACCGACGCGTTGCAGACGTTCATCCTGATAGCGGGATCGGGCCTGCTCACGATGTTCGGATTGTCGAGGTTGGGGGGCTGGCACGAGCTGCGCCGCGTGCTCGACCCCGATCTGTTCAATCTCTGGAAGCCGCTGGTGCCGGCGGGCATGGAGGGCACATGGGCGCCCGTGAAGGAGCCGGGTCGCATTGCGTGGTACTTCAACAGCAACTATCCCTGGCTCGGCATGCTGTTCTGTGCGCCGATCATCGGTCTGTGGTACTGGTGCACGGACCAGTACATCGTGCAGCGGGCGCTCGGGGCCAGGGACGAGCGCACCGCGCGGCGCGGCAGCATCTTCGCCGCCTATCTGAAGCTGTCCCCGGTGTTCCTGTTCATCATTCCCGGCCTGATCGCCCTGGCACTGGCCAAGACTGGTCGCGTGCCGGCGCTCGGCGCCATCGTGGACGCGCAAGGTCACGCGATCCCGCAGGCGGCGCAGGCGGCGTTCCCGCTGATGGTGAAGCACCTCCTGCCCGAGGGTGTCCGCGGGGTGGTGGTCGCCGGGCTCTTGGCCGCTTTGATGAGCTCGATGGCCGGCGCGTTCAACGCGTCGTCCACCCTGTTCACCATGGACCTGTATCAGAAATTCCGGCCGCAGGCCTCACAACATCGCCTGGTGTGGGTCGGACGGGCGGCCACCGCCGCCATGGTGGTGATCAGCCTGCTGTGGATCCCCGTGATTCAGGGCGCCCGTGGGCTGTACGACTACCTCCAGGGCGTCCAGGGCTACCTGGCGCCGCCGATATTCACCGTGTTCGTGTTCGGCATCTTCAACCGGCGGCTGAACGCCAAGGGTTGTCTCGCCGCCTTGATCACTTCCAGTACTACAGCCTGCTCATCTTCGTCGTCTCGGTCGTAGTGATGGTAGTGGTCAGTTACGCGACGGCGCCGCCGTCCACGGAGCAGCTGGCGGGGCTCACCTACGGCACGGTGACGGCCGAAGACCGCGCCCAGTCCCGAGGCAGCTGGAACCGGCGTGACGTGATCGGCTCGGGCGTCGTCCTGCTGCTGATCCTCGCGGCCTACCTGTACTTCCGCGGATGAAGGCGCTTCGACCCCGCTACAGATTGCCGCGCTTCAGCTCCTCCACTGCGTGGTCGCAGGCGCGCGCGGTCAGCGCCATGTAGGTGATCGACGGGTTCACGCACGACGTGCTGGCCATGCACGCGCCGTCCGTCACGAACAGGTTGGGCACGTCGTGCGCCTGGTTGAAGGCGTTCAGCACCGACGTCTTCGGGTCGCGTCCCATGCGCGCGGTGCCCATCTCGTGAATCGCGAACCCCGGCTCGGCGCCGAGCTGCCCGCCGCCCCGGTAGGCGTCGTGCGTCCGGACGTTCTTGCAGCCCGCCGCCTCGAGCATCTCGGCGGCCGAGGCGGCCATGTCTTTGCGCATCCCCAGCTCGTTGTCGCCCCAGGTGCAGTGGATCTTGAGGAGGGGGATGCCGAAATCGTCGGTCTTGTCGGCGAGCTCCACGTAATTGTCCTCGCGCGGCAGGCACTCGCCGAACCCCGTCATGCCCATCGACCACGTGCCGGGATCGTGCAGCTTGTGTTTCAGTTCCACGCCGAACCCGCGCTCGCCGCCGCCGCGCCCCCACCCTTGACGGCTGGCGCCGCCCTGATAGCCGAAGCCACGCACGTAGTCGCGCCGGGAGGCGTTGTCCCCCAGGTTGCGAAACCGGGGGATGTAGATGCCGTTGGGGCGATTGCCCTGGTAGTAGTGGTCGAGCAGTCCCTCGATGCTGCCGCTCGCACCGGCCAGGAAGTGGTGGTCCATCAGATAGTGGCCCAGCACGCCGCTCGAGTTGGCGAGGCCGTTGGGGAAGCGCGGCGACTGGGAGTTGAGCAGCACCCGCGTCGTGCCGAGCGTGGACGCGCACAGAAAGACCACACGCGCGTGGTATTCGCGGGGTTGCTTGGTGACCGCATCCACGACGCGGACGCCCGTCACCCGGTTCTTGTCCGCGTCGTAGATCAGCGAGTGCACGACGCTGTTCGGCACCAGCGTCAGCTTGCCGGTGGCGCGCGCCGCCGGCAGCGTAGAGGACTGGCTCGAGAAATACGAACCGGTCGAGCAACCGCGCTCGCAGGGACCGCAGAAGTGGCACGGCAGGCGGCCGTTGAGTGGACGCGTGAGAATGGCCACCCGCCCGATGGTCACGTGCCGGTCGGGAAATGCCCGCTCGATCCCCACCTTCACGAGCTTTTCCCCGGCGTTCATCTCCATGGGCGGTTGGAACTCGCCGTCCGGAAGCTGGGCCAGGCCCAGCTTCTCGCCGCTCACACCGATGAACCGCTCCACGTAGCTGTACCATGGTGCGATGTCGGCGTAGCGGATCGGCCAGTCGACGCCGTGCCCGTCCTTCA
>QHTP01000252.1 GCA_003220855.1 Gemmatimonadota bacterium | reverse complement strand
TTCGGCGCCGTTTCCCTGAGCTACGCGATCCAGCTCGAGGGCCCGCTGGCCGCGTTGGCAGCACTCTCGAGCGAGCTGTGGGGCAACGAGCGCTTGCTCGCAGACTCGCGGGGCCACGTGGAGCGCCTCGTCGCGACGCTCGGCGCGGCGGCCGTGCGGCCCCACATCGCCCAGTTCGTCGAGGACTACGCCATCTTCGAGGTCGAGCGCTTCACGCCGGCGTGCGACGCGGCCACGCTGGCGACGCAGCACGCGCACAC
>QHTP01000253.1 GCA_003220855.1 Gemmatimonadota bacterium | reverse complement strand
CATGTGGTTCCTGTGGGTGTTCGGGAACAACATCGAGGACTCGATGGGGCACGCGCGGTTCGTCGTGTTCTATCTCTTGTGCGGGGCCGCAGCGGCGGCGGCGCAGATCGTGAGCGACCCGGCGTCGCCGATCCCGATGGTAGGCGCGTCCGGGGCGATCAGCGGCGTGATGGGAGCCTACGTTCTGCTGTACCCGCGCGTGCGGGTGCATACGATCGTGTGGCTGGGGTTCTTCGTGACGACGGTGGCCCTGCCCGCGTACGTGATACTGGGCTACTGGTTCGTGCTCCAGCTGGTGTTGGGGGCCGCGGGCGCGATGTCGCGGGCGCAGGGCGGCGTCGCGGTGTGGGCCCACGTGGGCGGGTTCGTGGCCGGCATGGCGCTGATCAAGCTGTTCGCGAACCCGGAATACCTGGAGCGGCGGCGCTCCGGCCCGATCATCCTTCCGCGTGGTGCTTGATCGTCTTTCCTTCCACCACGAACACGACGTCTTCCGCGATGTTCGTCGCCAGGTCGGCGACGCGCTCGAGGTTGCGGCTGACCAGGAACAGGTCCATCGCGGCCCCGATGATGTGCGGGTCTTCCATCATGTGAGTGAGGAGGATTCGGAACACCGAGCGGTTCAGGGCGTCAACCGAGTCGTCGCGCCGGCAGATCTCGCGGCCCAGGGCGGCATCGCCGCGCACGAACGCATCGAGCGCCCCCGAGAGCATGGCCCGCGCCTGGCGCGCCATTTCCAGCAGCTCGGGCTCGGGAGCCACCATGCGGGCCCCCAGCAGCCGCTCGGCCGACTGCGCGATGTTCACCGCGTGATCGCCCACGCGTTCCAAATCATTGGCGATCTTGGTGGCGGCGACGAGCAGCCGCAGGTCCCGGGCCATGGGCTGCTGCGTGGCCAGCAGGTCGATCACGGTCTCCTCAATCTCGAGCTCGAGGGCGTCGATGGCGCGGTCGCCCACGATCACCCGGCTCGCGTACTCGGCGTCCCGCTTGAGCAGCGAGTCGAGGGCTTGACCCAGGGCCTCCTGGGCCTCGCCCGACATGGTGAGGAGTTTGGCCTTGAGCTCGGCGAGCTCGTCGTGAAAGTGGCGGTGTGCCGCGCGGGGAGAGGCGCTCATCCGAACCGTCCCGTGATGTAGGCCTCGGTACGCTCGTCCGTGGGCCTGGTGAACAGCTGCTTGGTATCGCCGAACTCGATCAGGTGGCCGAGGTAGAAGAATCCCGTGAAATCCGACACGCGGGACGCCTGCTGCATGTTGTGCGTCACGATGACGATCGAATAGCTCTGCTTCAGCTCCACCAGCAGTTCCTCGATGCGCTGGGTGGCGGCCGGATCGAGCGCCGAACAGGGCTCGTCCATCAGGAGCACTTCGGGCTCGTTCGCGAGCGCGCGCGCGATGCAGAGGCGCTGCTGCTGGCCGCCCGACAGGCTGGTCCCGGGCGCCTCGAGCCGGTCTTTCACCTCGTCCCACAGCGCCGCCTGGCGCAGCGCGCGCTCCACGCGCTCGGGCATGTCGCGCTCGGGGGCGAGGGCGTTGAGGCGCGGCCCGTACGCCACGTTGTCGAAGATGCTCTTGGGGAAGGGGTTCGGCTGCTGGAACACCATGCCGACCTCGCGACGCAGCGCCACCGCATCCATGCCGCGTGAGAACACGGACACTCCCTCGAGCAGGATATCGCCCGTATGGCGGGTGCCCGGGATGAGCTCGTTCAGCCGGTTGACGGAGCGCAGGAACGTGCTCTTGCCGCACCCCGATGGCCCGATGAGGGCCGTGACGGCCCGGCGCGGGATCGTGAACGTGAGATCGAAGAGCGCCTGCGTCCCGCCGTACCAGAAGGCATAGCTCCGGACGTCGATCACCGGGGTGGCGGTCCGCGTCGGGTGGTGCACGAGGCGCGGCGTGCTGGCCGCCTCCTGGGGGACGAGTTCGACCGCTGCCGTCATCCGAACCTCCCGGTAATGTAGGCTTCCGTCTGCTCCTTGGCCGGTTTGGTGAACAGCTCCTCGGTGCGGCCCACCTCGACCAGATCGCCGAGATAGAAGAACGCGGTGTAGTCCGAGACCCGGCCGGCCTGCTGCAGGTTGTGCGTCACGATGACGATGGTGTAGCGGCGCTTGAGCTCGTGGCACAGCTCCTCGATCCGCTGCGTGCCCGCGGGATCGAGCGAGGCCGTCGGCTCGTCCAGCAGCAGCACCTCCGGCTCGGGGGCGAGCGCGCGCGCGATGCAGAGGCGCTGCTGCTGGCCACCGGAAAGGTCGAGCGCGCTCCTCTTCAAGCGGTCTTTCACCTCGTCCCACAGGGCGGCCTGGCGCAGCGCACGTTCCACGGCCGCGTCGAGGTCGCCGCGCGACCGCCGGCCGTTCACCCGCAGGCCCGCCGCGACGTTGTCATAGATCGTCATGGTGGGGAAGGGCGTCGGGCGCTGGAACACCATGCCGATACGGCGGCGCAGCTGGACGGGGTCTACGCCCGCGTCGTACACGTCGGCGCCGTCGAGCAGCACCGCGCCGGTGACCCAGCCGCCGTCGGACAGCTCGTGCATGCGGTTGAGACAACGCAGGAACGTGCTCTTGCCGCACCCCGACGGACCGATCACCGCGGTGACGGTGTGCGCGGGGAATAGAATGGACACGTCCTTCACCACGGCCCGGCGGCCGTACAGGGCCGTGAGCCGCACGGCCTCGAGCTGGAGCCGGGCGTCAACGGGCTGCGCCATGCCTTTGCCGGATCGCCCAGCGGGCAGTGACGCCCAGGAGCAGCACGAGGCCCATGAGCACGAGCGCCGAGGCCCATGCGAGGCGATGCCACTCCTCGAACGGGCCCGTGGCGTACTCGTAGATCTGGTGCGGCAGCGTCTGCATCGGCTGCGTGATATTGGTCGTGAAATTCTGGTTGCCGAGCGCCGTGAAAATCAGCGGCGCGGTCTCGCCGGCGATGCGGGCGACGCCGACCAGGCAGCCCGTGACGATGCCGGCGAGCGCGGTACGCGCGACGACGCGGAGCGAGGTCCGCCAGCGTGGGTACCCGAGCGCCAACGCGGCCTCCCGGAGGGAGTGGGGCACGAGCCGTACCATCTCTTCGGTGGTGCGCGCAATCATCGGAACCATCAAGGCCGCCAGCGCGGCGCTTCCAGCCAGCGCGGAGTACCCTTTCATCGGGCGCACCAGCCAGGTCCAGGCGAAGATCCCGATCACGATCGACGGGGTGCCGTTCAGGACGTCGGCGACGAAGCGTACCACCCAGCCGAGCCGGCCGGACCCGTACTCCGCGAGGTAGAGACCGGTCCCGACGCCGACCGGCAGCCCGAAGAGCGCCGCAAGCCCGACGATGACGCCCGTGCCGACGATCGCGTTGGCGACGCCGCCGCCGGTCTGGCCGGTGGGGACCGGATTCTTGGTGAAGAAGTCCCAATTGAGCGACGACGCACCCTTGGCGATCAGGTCGCCGAGGATCAGCACGAGCGCGAGCACCGCCGTGAACGAAAGCGCCGCCACCAGGCCCGTCATCAGGCCGCTCGTGACGTGGCGGCGCAGGCTGCGGCCGCTCATAGGGCGCGGCTCCCGACCGCGGTGCCGCGCGCGACGCGCCAGATCAGCAGGCGCGCGCAGGCGTTCACGATCACCGTGATGACGAAGAGCACGAGGCCCACCTCGAACATCGCCGCCAGGTGGAGATCGGTGACCGCCTCGCTGAACTCATTAGCGATCGCGGCCGCCATGGTGTAGGCGGGTTGTAGCACCGAGAGGCTGATGTCGTGGCGATTGCCGATGACCATCGTGACGGCCATGGTCTCGCCCAGTGCGCGGCCCAACCCAAGAATCACCGCGCCGATCAGGCCGGCGCGACCGTACGGCACGACCGCGGTCCACACCGCCTCCCACCGCGTGGCCCCCATCCCGAGAGCGGCCTCGCGCTGGCTGGAGGGGACCGCCAGGAGCACCTCCCGGGACACGGCGGCGATGTAGGGGACGATCATGATGGCGAGGATGATGCCGCCGGCGAGCAACGAGTTGCCGTAGAACACGCCGCTGAACAACGGTGTCCAGCCCAGCACCGCGCGCAGCGGCGGCACCACATAGCCCCGCAGGAACGGGATCAGGACGAAGATCCCCCACAGCCCGTACACCACGCTCGGGATCGCCGCGAGCAACTCCACCAGGAAGGCGATCGGCTGGCGCAGCCATTTGGGCGAGAACTCCGTCAGGTAGATCGCGACGCCGAGGGCCAGCGGTACCGCGATCAGAAGCGCGAGCAGGGAGGAAGCGAGCGTCCCGAAGATCATCGGCGCGGCGCCGAACACGCCGGCCACGGGGTCCCACACCGATGTCCACACGAACGGCACCCCAAAGCGCTTGATCGCGGGCCACGCTCCGACCACCAGCTCGGCGAGCAGGGTGACGAGCAGCAGCGGGAGGACGAGCGCCAGCGCCGTGAGGGTCGCGCGATACAGCCGATCGCCCGTGTTCCGTCCGAGGAGCGCGGGGCGGCCGGGGGTGACGGGGCGCGCCGGTTGGGTCGCGGCCGGTGGCTCGATGGGGAGCGTCGTCATCGCGCGGAAACGTATCCGGCGTATGTCACGGCCCTGTAACGGCCGCGGAGCAAAAAATCCCCCCGCAGGCGGATAGCGCCGTGCGGGGGGAGCGACAGCCGGAAGGAGGGGCTACCGGGCTGCCGTCGTCCACACCGACTTGCCGCCGGCCGTGATGCTCTTCAAGCGCACCTCGATCCAGGGGCCGAGCTGCTTGGGCAGCGGCGCGTAGCCGAGCGGCGCGGCGCGCGACTGGCCCTGCGTCTCCGCCCACCAGACGAACTTCACGAGGGCCGCCGCCTTGGCGGCATCGTCGTACTGCTTGCGGAGCAGGAACCAGGTGAAGCTCGCGACCGGATACGCCGCGTCGCCATCCGGGTTGGTGATCGACACGCGGAAGTCGGTGTTGGGCCCCATTTCCTTCATGGCGCCGGCCGCGGCCGCCGTGATGCTCTCGAGCGAGGCGGCCACGAACTTCCCGGCCTTGTTGCGGACGCTGCCGGCGGGGAGCTGGTTGGCCATGGCGTAGCCCAGCTCGACGTAGCCGATGGCGCCGGGGGTCTGCTTCACGGTGGCGGTCACGCCTTCGTTCCCCTTGCCGCCCAATCCCACGGGCCAGTTCACCGACGGGCCGCGCCCCACCTTCTGCTCCCACTCGGGGCTCACCTTGGACAGGTAGTCGGTCCAGATGAACGTCGTGCCCGAGCCGTCGGAGCGGTGCACGACCACGATGTCGGCGTCCGGGAGCTTCACCCCGGCGTTGGCCGATGCGATGCGCGCGTCGCTCCATTTCGTGATATGCCCGAGGAAGATGTCGGCGAGCACGTCGGGCGTGAACTTGAGCGTCCCCTTCACGTCGGGGAGGTTGTAGGTCGGGACGTCGCCGCCCATCACCGTCGGGATGTGGAGCACGTTGCCGTTGATCGCGGCGATGGCCGAGTCCTTCATCGGAGCATCGGTCGCCCCGAAATCGACGGTGCCCTCGGAGAACTGGCGGATACCGCCGCCCGACCCGATCGACTGGTAGTTGAGCTGGGCGTCGGAATGCGACTGGTTGTAAGTCAAGATCCAGTCCTGATAGATGATGTTGGGGAACGTGGCGCCGGCGCCGTTGAGCTTCACCTGCGCCCGGGCGGGAGCGGCGAGCGCCAGCGCGGCGGCGACGGCAATGAGGGGCGATTTCGTCATACCGGTTTCCTCGTCCGAGTTAGAACGTGAACTGAGTCTGGAACAGCGCCTGGGACCTGTTTGCGTCGTTGGCGGCGTTCAGGGCATCGGTCTGATAGTTCGCGTAGTCCCAATCGAGCAGCAGCCGCCAGTTGGGTGACAGCTGGTACGACGCCCCACCGATGACGCGCGTCTGCTTGTCGACGACACCAGCCTGCTTGTGCGTGATGTCGACGCGTGCCAGGACGGCGACTTTGGACTGGGGGACCTTGTACACGCCGAACGCGCTGTACAGGTGGCCGTTGGTCGCCGTGTGGAGGCCGTCCTGGGTCGACGCAGCCTCTCCAGCGAGCGTGAGCTGCTTGGTCCGGTACGACACCATCGCGAGGTAGCGGTTGCGGTCGGCGTAGGCCGCGGCCCTGCCGTAGGCGGCGTAACCGGTGATGCGGAGTCCGCCGACGCGACTGGAGTCGTTCGTGTCGAGCACCCGGACTGAGATGCGTGCCATCGCATCCTTACCCTGGCCCCCGGCGCCCGCGACCTCTCCGGTCTTGTAGGTCTCACCGTTCACCACGGTGAACTGGAAGTTGACCTTGTCTGGACCCCACTTGCCGTCCACGCCCGCGCCGAAATCGGCGGCCGACAGGTAGCCGGCTCGCTCCATCGCCATTTGCCCCTGCATCCGGTAATCCCACAGCGCCTCTTCCCAGTCGAGCCAGGGCGTGTGGATCTGACCCAGCTTGAACGTGAGCGGGCTGCCCTGGGGCGTGTAGGTGGCGAAGGCGTACTTGAGGCGGTAGCCGAGCGAGCCGTCGGCGTTGCGGTAAATGTCCGCGGTGACCCGCGTGCCCACGCCGCCCGAGAATTTCCCCAGCACGTTCACGTATGCGCGCGTGACATCGAAGTTGTTGAAATGGTTGACGGTGTCCTTGAGCTGATAGAGGTACTGCGTGTAGACCAGACCACCGACCGTCACCTGCGGAGCCGTGGGGGCCTGCGCGGCGAGCGGAGCGGCGCCCGCTGCGGCGGCCACGACGGCCACGCCGAGCGCTCGACGGATAAAGGACGGCATTGGGTCTCTCTCCTCGCGGGAATGAGTTGTGGTGCGCGTGCGACGTCGGGGGGTAACGAAGCCTCAGCGCGTCACGGGTATGCGCGGGGGATGTAACAGGTTCGTAACGCGGTGCAGGGCGGGGCGCCTTGCCGCCTCACGTACACCTTCCTAGCGTACACCCCTCGTGGCCACCGAACTGCCG
>QHTP01000251.1 GCA_003220855.1 Gemmatimonadota bacterium | reverse complement strand
CGAGATCACGATCGACCGGGGCCGCGTGGCGCAAAGCAACTTCAACGACTACCGCATGCTCAGCCTAGCGGAGACACCGGAGATCGCGGTGCATCTCGTGCGGAGCGACGCGGCACCGGGAGGTGTGGGCGAGGCGGGGCTGCCGCCCATCGCGCCGGCGGTGTGCAACGCGATCTTCGCGGGGACGGGGAAGCGGATCCGGCGGCTACCGATCGGGCGGATGGCGTAGGCTATGATCCCAGCCAATAATTCACCTTCAAGAGAACGACATTCGACGACGGGCCCTGCAACAGCGCCCCGGCGTCATCTCTGAAGTCGATCTGGCCGCGCTCCAGCTGCGACGACCCATTGCGAGTCCAGACGAGAAACAGGGTCGAGCCGGGGCGGTACTCCCAGCGGAGCACGACATTGCCGCGGAGCGAGCGCAACGTGACGCTGGGATCGGTGATCAGGAACTTCGGCGCGGGCCCGGCCGGCCCGTCCGGGTCGATCCAGTGTTGCTGCGGCGCTCCAGCCGGCACGGAATCGGTGCCGACGTCGACTCCATAGATCAGCTTCCGGAGCTGGCGGGGGGCGGCGAATTCGCGATAACCGGAATACGCGTCGCTCTCGATCAGCGGCTGGGCGTACACCTCGAGCGTCAAAGCTGGGGAGAACGTGACGTTCAGCCGCGTCTCCATGGCGAGTGTGTTGTCGACCAATGCCGCAAACACGTAGCGGTGGCCGTAGAACGCCGTCGCGGAAGCATCCGTGACGGTCTGCACGTACTGCGCGCCGCTCGCGCTCCGACTCCACGACGGTCCGAGGCTGAGCTGCACACTCGACGACGGGCGGACCTGGGCCTGAACACCGAACGAGCGGTTACAGTATCCCTCGCGATCGCATCCGACCTGCCCGGTGGCGTTGACCACGATGCGCCTGCGGGAGTCTGTGTTCACGCTCGCGAACCAGATGTCGCGCCCCGGACGACGCACAACGGGACCGCCGCGGGTCAGCCGGTCGTCGAAAAGTTCCGGCCGGTGAATCCAGTACGAGCTCCAGTTCCAGTAGTTGAGCGTTTGCATCTGACCATACACTTGCAGCTGCCGATCCGTGAGATCGCCCTCGAAATTGTATTGCTGTTGGCCGCCGCCGATGAACAGGAGCTGCCGGTACCACCTTGTGGGCTTGGTCCACAGCGGGAGGATATTGGCGCTCATCCAGATATAATCGGCGTTTCTGAAGAACGTGATGTCGTTGTTGTCGAATCCCGGTGTGCGCATGTTGCCCGACACTTCCCACTGCAGGCTGCCCTCATCTCGCGCGACGCGCGCGTACGCACCGAGCCCGGTCAATGACGTACGGGTGGGATCGAGCGGCGCGCCGCGATCCGGACGTTGGAAGTAGTGGCGCGGGGACGTCTGCACCTGCTCGATGGCCGCGGTGTCGCCGACGATTCGAGTGGCCGCGAGCTGCACATTGAGATCGTAGGTCCGCTTGCCCCACCACGTGGTCGCCCCGACGCCCAGCGCGGAGCTGCGCCGCGCCAGTGTGCTGATGGCGAACGAATCGTCGAGGCTACGGTACACGGACGTGCCCATCAGTTTGATCTGGGTCGCGCCGCCGCCTAGATCCTTGGTCACGCGGCTCACGAAATAATTCGTCAGCGGCTCGACCGTATACGTCACGCGGCTCGAGTCGAGGCGCTGGACCAGGGCCTGCTCGCGCCTGGTCACGGCATCGAGGGCGCCGATCGACCAGCCGCTGGGCGTGCGGCCGGTCAACTTTGCCGCGCCGAGGATGGTCGTGGTCTGCGGCTCGTCGACGAACTCGTCCAAGCTGTCACGGTAGGCCGTCAGCTGCGGCGCGCGACCGATGCGGCGCGTGCTGAGCATCGACAGGCTCGACACGTTCGAGCAGAAGAAGCAGCTCAGCCCGCCGAGGCCGAAGTACCCCGCGCCCTCGACGAAGAACGGCCGCCGCTCGTCGAGGGACGTCTCGAAGTCGGTGAGATTCACGACGGCCGGATCGACCTCGACCTGTCCAAAGTCGGGGTTCACCGTCGCGTTCAGCGTGAGGTTCGAGGTGAGCAGCACGCGTCCGTCCAGGCCGACGCGGCCATCCATGGCGTGCGGGTCGTAAAACGGATCGCCCACCGAGCCGGGGACGTTGCTCGAGCGGCCGACGACGTAGGGCAACACCTCGGCGCGGCCCGGCGCGCTGTGGATGACGAGCCCGCGCAGGTGCCCGAACTTCGAGGGGCCGCCGGTTTCGTTGAGCTTCCAGAACGCCCACTGCGACAGCTCGTTGAGACGGTTCTCCTGACGCCAGATCTGCAGTCCCCAGGTCTGCTCGTCCCTGGTCGAGCGGAACCGGAGCTGCGAGAACGCAATGCGCATCTCCGCCGTCCAGCCGAGCGAATCGATGGTGGTCCTCACCTCCCAGATCGGATCCCACGACGGGTCCCCGCCGCCGCCCAGACCATTGGCATCGTATTTCACGCCCGATGGATTGACCTGAAAAAACAGCCGGCCGATGTGATCGTGGTACGTATCGAAAATCACCTCGAGATAATCGGAGTTCATGTCCGCGTCGCGCCGCACGAGGCGAGTGCGCACGCCGCGCGCCCCCGAGTCGTCGTACATGCGGGCGCCGACGTACAGCGCCGCAGCGTCGAACGCGAAGCGAACCTCCGTGCGCTGCGTCGCGAGCTCGCCCTCGTGCGGCTGTGCCTGACGCAAGCCGCTCGCCGCCGGCGCGCTCTGCCACACCGCTTCGTCGAGCCGACCGTCCAGATGAATCTCCTCGTGCAGCGGCACCGCCTGGACCTCCGGCGGCGGCGTCGGATGGACGTTCTGCGCTGTCAAGGAAGGGGCGCACAGCACGGCGAGGAGGACGGTGAGTCTCGACATGGTGGTCACGGGGCTGGGATACCCGCTTGGACGCGGGACGGCGGCAAAAGGTTGCGGCCCTGACTGGAGCCTTACATGGTGACGCTACGATCCTGGGAAGGCCGCGCTATTGGGGAAGGTGGAGCTCTCCGGCTCGGCGTGGGTTCGCTCGCTGCGGCAATGAAACGATGCCGCAGGAACGCCCCGCCCGTCGCATGATGGAGCCGTGCTGTCTTGCCAACCCGCGGCCGAGGACTCGATCATATGGGTATGGCGGCGCCGATCTATTACACGTCCGACATGGTCCGCGCGCTCCCCGACGACGGCAACCGGTACGAAACGGTGCACGGGGAGCTGCTGGTGACGCCCGCTCCCCGCATGTGGCACCAGATCGTCGTCGACCGCCTGCACGATGAGCTCAAGGCGTATCTCCTGGGCCATCCCGAGTGGTACCTGTTCGCCGCGGTGGCCGACGTCTCCTGGGGGGCTCCCGACGTGCTCGTGCAGCCGGACCTTTGCCTCGTCCCCATTGCGGAAGTCCGCACGCTCGACTGGACGCGGTTGCGCCGGCTCGAGCTGGTCGTCGAGGTGCTGAGTCCCACGACGGCTCGCGCCGACCGCTTCACCAAGCGCCGGCTTTATCAGGAGATGCGTATCCCCGCCTACTGGGTCGTGGAACCGGACGAGCACTTCGTGGAGGTATGGACCCCGGAGGTGGCCCTCCCCAGAGTCGAGCGCGAGCGGGTCCAATGGCTGCCTACGGGGGCCGTCGCGCCGCTCGTGCTTTCGGTGGCAGAGTTGTTCCGGCCGGTGTGAGCCGCGCCGCCATCCTTTCCGCCGCCCTGCTTGCGCTGCCGGCGTCCGCGCTGTGGGACGCCGCCGGCCACCGCACCGTCGCCGCGATCGCCTGGGAGCACATGACCCCGCGCGCCCGTGCCCGCGCCGTCGAGCTGCTGCTGCACGGCCCCGCGCTCGCCAATTTCGCCTCGCTCCGCCCCGCCGACGGCAGCGACGCAGCGCGTGATCGCGCGCTGTTCCTGAACGCCGCCACCTGGGCCGACCTGGTGCGCAACCGCAACCAGGCGTGGCACGTCTACCACCATCCCACGTGGCACTACGCCGACTTCTACTGGGACGTGGAAAACGGCCAGGCGCACGACCTTCCCGGCCCCCGCCCCGGCCCCGCCCCCGATTCGCTCAACGCCGTGGAGCGCATCGTTGCGCTGCGTGCGACGCTCGTCGATTCGAGCGCCGCCGATACTACCAGAGCCGTCGCCCTCGCCTGGCTGCTTCACCTCGTGGGCGACGTCCACCAGCCGCTGCATTGCAGCTCGCGCGTCACCACGGACGACCCGCTCCCGCACGGCGACGCGGGCGGCAACACGTTCCGTCTCGACGACGACCGTAACCTGCACGGCTACTGGGACCGCATACTCGACGCAAGCGTCGCACCCGAGCCGGGCGAGGATTCCATCGCGTACGCGAGCCGCATGGCCCAGCGGATCGAGGGGACCGAGGCGCGGGTGCCGCCGTCGGCGGATGTGTCGGGCTGGGCCCAGGAAGGGCTCCGCCTCGCCCAGACCGTCGTGTACGCGGGAGTCAGTCGGGGCAGCGCCCCTTCGGCCGCCTACGAGGCCGAAGCGCTGAAGGTCTCGGACGGGCGGATCGCCCTGGCGGGCTACCGCTTGGCGGCGTTGCTCAACGAGGCGCTCAAGTAGCAGAGGAGGCTATCTATCGCTGCATAGCGTCCAAGACCGCCGGCGTAAACGGATTCCGTCCCTGGCGCAACGCAGCGATCCAACGGCCCCAAGAGCCGTTGTCGTCCGCGGACGCGCCGGAGGTCTCGAGATCGGTCGCTGCGCCGGCCAAGTTGCCCGAAAGCGCGCGCGCGATTGCCCGCGACAAGAGCGCCGAGTCGTAGTCCGAGTCGTCGGGCGGCGTGCGATCGACCGCGCGATCGCAGACCTGGAGCACCGCGCCGGCCTGACCCGCGAGCGAGCCCTGCCAACACACCCCGCGCCAGACGGACGGCCACAGACCGAGGCTTGAATCGCGCGCGACTCCCAGGCTCACCTGGGCCAGCGCGTCCGGGATCCTGCCTTGCCGCGCCATTCGCAGCGCGTTGGCCGCCGCCGCTCCGGCGGAGTTCGTGTCCGCATTACCGCGCAGTGCCTGCGCGAGACTGTCGTGCCGCTCACGCAGCGCGAGCGTCCACGGCGTCCATCCCTGCGGCGTTGTGGCATCGGCTTTGGCGCCGTGGCCGAGCAGCAGCCGCACGACGTCGGCGTGCCCGCCGTACGCCGCGAGATGCAGCGGCGTCCAGCCGTCGCTGCGGGGCGCCGCGGCACTCAGACCCATGCCGAGGAGCCGCTCGACCACACTGCTGAGCCCGTTCCGGGAGGCGTGGTCCAGG
Source organism: Gemmatimonadota bacterium (assembly GCA_003220855.1). Lineage (GTDB taxonomy): Bacteria > Gemmatimonadota > Gemmatimonadetes > Gemmatimonadales > GWC2-71-9 > AG41. The sequence continues at coordinate 1,909 of QHTP01000251.1, read as the reverse complement.
TCGCCGCCGTCGAGCAGAGGCAGCGCGTCCACCGTCTGGTCGTCGCGGCGGTAGTATGCGGCGGCCGTGGGTCCGTCGAGCAGGTAGGTTGGAACACGCCCGTTGAACCAGAGACGCGCCGCCTCGTGGCCATCGGTGGGATCGACTTCGACGACGCAAAACCCTTCATGGCCCTGCGGGTCCGCGAGGCTCGTGTAGAAGAAAATGCGCGAGCCCACCCACCGCGTCGTCGGGCGCATGATGTCGTTCACCATCGGATTGATGAGCTCGCCGAAACTCGACTTGGGCGAGGGATACTCGTGCTGGTAGCGCAGGGTCCCCTTGCGGTCGACGAGCAGCAGGTTGTGCCAGGAGTTGAGGATGATCCCCTCTTTCCAAACCGTAATGCCGCCCGGCCGCTCGCGCTCCTTGAAGTCCACTTCGGCGATGGTCCGCACGCTGCCGTCCCGAATGTCGATGGCGACGACACGCTTGTCGCTCACGACGTAATCGGTGTCGCCGCGCAGCACGTCCCAGGTCGTGTTCTTCAGCGCCAGGGTGGCGTGCCACAGGGCGTGGCCGTTCTCGGGGTCGAGCAGGGTGAACCATTCGTCGCCGCGCACGACCAGTCCGCGCGAGGTCGGCATGGTGCGCAGGACTTTGTCCTTGAAGCGCGGGGTACTCCACACCATCCCCCCGTCGCTGCTGCGCAGCGCGAGCAGGCTGTCACCGGAGGGGACGAACAGCACGCCGCGCCGCTGGACAATCGACGCGTACGCGTCCGAGCGCAGCGGCAATTTCGCTGCCTTGAGGGCGGTGCCGCGCCAGAGCACGGCACCGCTGCGCGCATCCAGACGTACCGGGCCATCGGTGCTGAGATAGAGCACCAACGAGCTGTCGGTGTCGGCAAACGGCAGCTGATTCCCGAACAGGTAGGAGACGCCCTTGGTCGAGAATGACTTTGGCTCGACGGTGAAGGCGCTGTCTTGCCGCCAGCGGACTTTGCCGGTCGCGACGTCAACGGCCACGAGCGTCCAAGCGCTGCGCGCGGTGCGACCCAGGATGATGATCGCGGTATCCGCATTGGGTGACGGGAGCCACCCACGCACTCCCGCGAACGACAGTGTGGCACTGTCCCAGCGCTTCTGCCCCGAGCGTAGGTCGATCGTCTGCATCGTGTCGCCGAGGGTGATGAGGCCGAAGCCGGTCGACCCGACGATGTCCATCGCGGCCTGCTTGAGATCTGCGAGATCTTTGCGCGACCAAGTCACGGTGCCGGTCGCGGGATTGATGCCCACGAGCTCCGTCTTGTTCCCAAGGATCAGGACTGATTCGAACGCGTCACCCGACGCCGACGTGCGATCGTAGGCTCGAGGGATCTCCACGGTGCGGTAAAAGTTGATGTTGCTGGGGCTCGTGTAGCGCCACAACGCCGGACTCTCCACGACGCGCAGCTTTTTCAGTGCGCTCGCCGCCACGTGCACGGTGTCCGGGCGCTCTTTTCCCAACACCAGGAGCGTATCCTGACGCCAGGCGAGCACGGTTCCTTCCACCGATTGCGCGTCCGTCGCGCCTTCGATCTTGACGCGCGCCCCGATCGGCACGGGGAGACCGCGAGGACTTTGCGCGAGGGCAGGACCGGCGAGAAAGAGGAAGGACCACAGCTTCATGGAGAGCCCCTGAGGAGGCGGAGGGGGTTGAAGCTACTGATCACAGCCGATCTTGCCACTCCCGCCCGAGGCGGCCCGAAATCCATCATCGCGCCCCCCGATCTGTCCACGCCCGGAGCCGCTCGGCGGCCGCCGGGCGCACGCCAGCCTCAATGTCCGCCCAAAGGTTGTGCCAGAGCGTCACAAGCTCCGCAGTGTCCCGACCGGTTGTGGTATCCCGGCGAGCACGGGATGCCCACTCCCGTACGTGCGCGCGGTGG
>QHTP01000250.1 GCA_003220855.1 Gemmatimonadota bacterium | reverse complement strand
AGGAAAGGACAGTTGAACTGCTCCTGCGTGGCCTCCAGATCGAGGAACAGCTGGAGCACCTCGTCGTGCACCCGCAGCGGCTCGGCGTCCTGCCGGTCGATCTTGTTCACCAGCACGATCGGCTTCAGGCCCAGCGCCAAGGCCTTCCCCGCCACGAAGCGCGTCTGCGGCATCGGCCCCTCGGCGGCATCCACCAGCAGCAGGAACCCGTCCACCATGCGCAGGATGCGCTCCACCTCGCCCCCGAAGTCCGCGTGCCCGGGCGTGTCCACGATGTTGATCTTCGTGCCGTCCCAGTGCACGGCGGTGTTCTTCGACAGGATGGTGATGCCGCGCTCGCGTTCCAGCGGGTTCGAGTCCATGACCCGCTCGGTGAGCTGCTGGTTGGCGCGGAACACCCCCGACTGGCGGAGCATCTGGTCCACCAGCGTGGTCTTCCCATGGTCGACGTGGGCGATGATGGCGATGTTGCGGATCTGCAAGGGGCTAGGTCCTGACGGTACCTGTGTGAGGGGCGCGGTCTGTGAGGGGCGCAGTATAGGAAGGTCGTCCCGAAAAGACAAGCGCCGGGATCACCTACGCGCAGGTCGGGTCCCGCTCCATCTGCACGGTGACGTGCCGGATCCCCATGCCTCCGAGGCGCTGCTGCACGGCCTCGAGCACGCGCTGGTTGTCGCCGGGGTTCTGGACCACGAGGTGGCCGCTCATCGCGATCACGCCGCTCGTGACGGTCCAGACGTGCAGGTCGTGCACCGAGGCGACCCCGGGAATCGACGCGATCCCGTCGTGCACGTCGGCGAGCGCGATGTGGGCCGGCGCGGCCTCGAGCAGGATGTCGGTGCTTTCCTTCACCAGGCGCCAAGCGCTGCCCAGGATGAGGACCGCGATCAGGACCGAGATCAGGGGATCGGCCTGCACCCACCCCGTGGCGACGATGATCGCGCCGGCCGCGAGCGCCCCCGCCGAGCCGAGCACGTCGCCGACGATGTGGAGGTAGGCGCCCCGCTGGTTGAGAGAGTGGTGGTGCCCGCGATGCAGGATGGCGGCGCCCGCCGCGTTGGCCACGAGGCTCACCGCCGCCACGCCGATCAGCACGGCGCCGTGCACCTGCGACGGCGCGCGAAACCGGTGATAGGCCTCGAGGGCGATGCCGAGCGAGATGGCGAGCAACGCCGCGCCGTTTACGAGGGCGGCGACGATCTCGAGTCGCAGCAGTCCGAACGTCCGCTCCGCGGTGGCCGGTCGTTGGGCGAGGGAGGCGACCACGAGCGACAGACCCAGGGCGGCGACGTCGGCGAGCATATGACCGGCGTCGGCGAGCAGGGCGAGCGAGTGGGCGAGCCATCCCCCCACCGCTTCCGCCAGCATCACCGCAGCGGTAATGCCGAGCACCAGCGCGAGCCGCCGGCGGCTCTCTTGGCGCAGCGGTGCCCGATGGGTGCACTGCACATCCAGTGGGAGCGTCGCGCTCACTCGTCCCTCGTCCTCCTTCCCTTTCCCAAGATATCCCGCTGTTCCGCCGCCGGGCAACACGCTCTATGTTCCCGCCTCTATGCCTGGCCCCGTCTCGGAATCGCTCGGGCTGCGCCTGCTCGCGGTGGTGGCGCTGGTGCTCGCGAATGCGTTCTTCGTAGCGGCCGAGTTCGCGCTCGTGGCCGCGCGGCGCACGCGCATCGAGGCGATGGTGCGGCGTGGCGACCGCAAGGCGCGAACGGTGCAGGCGGCGCTCCAGGATCTGTACCGCCAGCTCTCCGCCGCACAGCTCGGCATCACCGTCGCGTCGATCCTGCTCGGCTACGTGTCCGAAGACACCGTCGCGCACCTGTTCCGCGACTGGTTCGCCGCGCTGCCGCCGCTGCTCGACTTCCTCACCCGCGGCGGCGTGGCATCCACGGTGGCGGTCGCCGTCGTGTCGTTCCTGCATGTCGTGTTCGGCGAGCAAGCGCCCAAAGCGTGGGCCATCACCCATGCCGAGGCCACGAGCCGCTGGGTCGCGGCCCCGCTCATTTTCTTCTCCTGGATCACGCGGCCCTTCACCGACCTCCTCAACTGGAGCGCCGGGCGGGTGGGCCGGCTGCTCGGCCTGACGGGCACCACCGCCGAGCTCGAGCAGATCCACTCGCCGGAAGAGCTGCGCATGCTCGTCGAACAGAGCCGCAAGCGCGGCAAGCTCGACGCCGACGACGCGCGCCTGCTGCAGGGCGTGTTCGAGTTCAGCGAGAAGACGGCCCGCGAAGTGATGACGCCGCGCACCGAGATGGTCGCGCTCCCGGCCGACCTGTCGCTCGAGCAGGCGGCGGACCAGGTCGCCGTCGCGGGCCGCTCGCGCTACCCCGTGTACGGCGAGTCGCTCGACGACATCCTCGGGGTCGTGCACGCGAAGGACATTCTGGCCGGCCTCCGCTCGGCCAAGGGCGGGACCCTCCGCGCCGTGCTCCGGCCCGCCATGTTCGTGCCGGGCACCCGTGAGGTCGAAGACGTCCTCGCCGACATGAAGCGCCAGAAAATCCACCTCGCCATCGTGCTGGACGAGTTCGGCGGCACGGCTGGACTGGTCACGATGGAGGACCTGCTCGAGGAGATCGTGGGTCAGATTTACGACGAATACGACCGTCCCTCGGGCGAGCTGCGGGTCGCGCCGCCGGGCGCGGCCCCGGTGATCTCCGGAGCGACGCCCCTGCGCGACGTGAACCGGGTGTTCGCGCTCGAGCTCGACGAGCAGGACTACACCACCATCGGCGGGTTTCTGTTCGGCGCGATCGGTCGCCTCCCCAAAGTCGGCGACCAGGTGGCCGTCAAGGGCGCGGTGTTCGAGATCGTGGAGATGGACGGCCGCCGCGTGGGCAAGGTGCGCGTGGGACGGCGCACCGTCGGCGCCGAGACCCCTGCGAAGTGAGGCGGAGAGTAAAGGCCGAACGCTAGCGGTGGGCCCGCGCCAGCCGCGCGGCGAGCTCGAGCGCGGTCCGCATCGACCCGGGGTCCGCGATCCCCCGCCCCGCGATGTCGAGCGCCGTTCCGTGGTCCGGTGCGACCCGTGGGAACGGGAGGCCGAGGGTGACGTTCACGCCCTTCCCGAACCCCGCGACCTTCACGGCCGTCATCCCCACGTCGTGATAGGGCGCGAGCACGGCGTCGAACTCCCCCTTGAGGGCGCGCACGAACACCGTGTCGGCGGGGAGCGGACCCGCCGCCCCCAGCGCGCGGGCGCCGGGCGCGAGCACGCGCTCGTCCTCATCACCGAACAGGCCCGACTCGCCGGCATGCGGATTGAGTGCGCACACCGCGAGCCGCGGCGCGCCGATCCCCCACCACTCGCGCAGCGCGCGTTCGGTGATGCGCCCGCACGCGACCAGACGCGCGGTCGTCACGGCGGCCGGGACGTCCTTGAGCGGGATATGCGTCGTGACCAGCACCACGCGCAGCGGGCCAGCGGCGAGCATCATGGCGACGTCCACGTCGCCCGCGAGATGAGAGAGGAACTCGGTGAGACCGGGATAGCGGAAGCCGGCCAGGTGGAGCGCGTGCTTGTGCACCGGACCGGTGACGATGGCGTCCACTTTCCCGGCGAGCGCCAGGTGGACGGCTTCCTCCACTGCTTCTCCGGCGAGTCGCCCCGCTGCTTCGGGGAGCAGGGAGCGGGGAGCGGTACCTTGGTCGCCGAGCAGGGTGATCTCCGCCTCCAGCGGCCCAAGCGCGAGCGCCTTGGCCAGCACCTCCGGCCCTATCCCCCGCGGGTCGCCGGGCGTCACGGCGAGGCGGGGGCGGCGGCCCACGCCGCTAGAACCGGACGTCGACGTAGGTCGTGCGGCGCAGCAGGTCGAGGTAGTGTTTGACGGCGAGCTGCTGCGCCAACCCGTCGCGGATGCGGTCCTTCACCTCGTCGAACGACAGCTCGCCCTCGGGGAGCCGCTTGACCAGCTCGAACACGACGAAACGTGGCCGCGCGGTACCGGCGCTCACCTCGAAAACGGGCTTCAGGCCCGGCACGGTGTCGGTGCCCACGATCTTGTCGTAATCGGGCGGCAGCTGCGACACGGGCAGCGCGTCGGCGAGCTTGGGCTCGTTCGGATCGGCGTAGAGGCGGGCGAGCGAGTCGAACGCGGCCCCGTGGGCGAACGCGTCATGCACGGAATCCGCCAGCCGCTTGGCGATCGCCAGCTGGGCCGCCGAGATCGTCGGCTGGACCAGGATGTGGCGGGCCAGGATCTCCGCGGGCTGCGCCCGCTCCACCTGGATGATGTGGTAGCCGAACTCGGTCGGCACGACGTCGGAGATCGTCCCGGGGCGCAGCCGGAACGCCACGTCCTCGAACTGCTTTACCATCAAGCCGCGACGGAACCAGCCCAGCTCCCCACCCTGCTCGCGCGAGGCGCTGTCCGCCGAGTATTTCTTCGCGACCTCGGCGAAGTTGGCGCCGGTGCGCAACGCCACCACCAGCGACTCCGCGAGCTGCAGCGCCCGCGCACTGGCGGCGGAATCGGGCTTCGGCACGATGACGATCTGGCGGAACGAGATTGCCGCGGGGCGCTTGGGCTGCTGCGCCCGGTTGGCCTCCCAGAAGTCATGCATCTCGGCGTCCGACGGGGGGATCGGCCGCAGCTTGCCCTTCTGTTTCAGCGTCTCGATCAGCCGCTGCTGGAGAATCGAGCGGCGCTGCTGGTCGGCGAGCCAGCGGCGCCACTCCTCCTCCGACACGAACCCGGCCGCGCGCAGCTGCGCCTGGAACTCGGTGATCGACGTGAACTGCTTACGCACGTTCTGCACCGTCTGCTCGACCGCGTCCTGGACTTCCTGATCGGTCACCTTGATGGTAGTGTCGCGCTCGGCCTGCTGCACCAGCAGCTCCTCGTCCACCATCTGCGACAGGATCTGGCGCCGCGCTGCGTCCCGCCCGGCCGAGTCTTCCGGGACCTTCGCTCCCTGCGACTGCGCCAGCACGAGCTGCTCCTCCACCTGCGAGGCGAGGATCGGCTTGGTGCCCACCACCGCTACGACGCGGTCCACCGCCCGCGCCGTCGCCGAGCGACCCTGTGCCGCCACCGGCGGTCCCGCGAGGGCGGCCCACGCCACCGCCGTGACCGTCACCCATGTCGTCCGCATGTCAGCTCGGCGCCCGTTTGGCGACGCTGTCGCCGGCGACGGGCGGCGGGCCGGGGGCGCGCTTCAGACCGGTGCCCGGCGCCGGTCGCGCGGTCGTGTCGGCGGCGCGAATCGCCTGCGCGCGCTCCACCGCGCGCGCGATGCCGGCGGCGTTGAGCGACCAGGTCTCGCCCTGGCGGAGCGCCTCGGCCAGGAAGGGCGGCACCGGGAGGAACGGCGCGCTTCCCTGGGTGACCGCGGCATCCAGGTAACCGTCCATGTGCGCCATCGCGAGCCGGACGCGGGCTGCGGGCGTCGCGGCGGAGTCCATGAGCAACTGGGGCGAGAGCCGCAGCAGCCCCTCGAGCCGGCCGACGCCGGAGTCGTGCTCGGCGCGCACGTGATGCCAGTCGTCCGCCGTGAGCACCACGCCGGCGGAGTCGATCTGCTCGACCAGCATGTCGCGCTGGGCGAGCAGCCTCACGAACTGCGTGAGCTGGTCGTCCGACGCCGTCGCGATGCCGCGCACGTCGTTGGGATCGAGCGCCAGCAGCCAGCGCGCCAGATCTTTCACACGGAACGTGCCCCCCCGGAACGTGGCGAGCGTGTGGCCGTCGTCACGGGCCGTGACGATCTGCGGCACCGCCTGGCGGACGCGTGCCGCCGCGCCGCCCTCGACCTTGAGCTGGCGCGCCTTGGTGAGGCTATCGAAATACAGCGAATCGAGGCGGGTCGCGCGCGAGCTCTCCAGATCGATTCGGAACGAATCGCGCACTTCCGCGAGCGGCGGCCGGCGGATGATGTGAAATCCGAACGGTGAGCGCACGACGCCGCTCAGCCCACCGGGCGCCAGCGCCCAGGCCGCGCTGTCGAACGCGGGGACGAACTGCCCCCGCGGCGTCGCCGGGAGGTAGCCGCCCCGCGACTTGGAGCCCGGATCCTCCGAGTACTGCCGGGCGAGCTGCCCGAAGCCGGCGCCGCCCCGCGCCGCCACCTGTCGCAGCACGCCTTCCGCTTTCTTCTTCTGCTGCTCTTCCACCATCGGGACCGCGCTGGGCGGCACCCGGATCAGAATGTGCTGGAACAGGCGAACGGTGCCCGCCCGGTACGCGGAGTCGGCGTCGGCGGACGTGACCTTGCCACGGCCGGCGAGCAGCCGCTGGTGGTAATGCTCCCATTTCAGCTGTACCACCAGTGGCCATTCCGCCGCGAGGGCGAGGGACGAGTCGTGCAGGTCGCGCCCCTGGCCCAGCGCGCTGGCGAGCACGGCGTAGTCCAGGTAGACGTTGGCGACGCCCGTGAGCACGTCGGGCCGCACCGGGATGCGCGGGGCTCGGCCGACCAGGTTCGCCAGACGCTCGACCGCGAGCGTCTGGCCCGCCGCGGTGCCGACGACCTCGGCGTGGGCCGAGAACGCGTCCCGCAGGGCGCCGCAGCCCGCCAGCGTCAGCACCATCGTCAGCACACTCAGCCGTCGCATGGCATCTCCTGTCAGTCGTGAGCGTCGGCCAGGACCGCGCTGAGCGCGCGGACCAGGCCGGGGCCGATCGCCTCGCCGCCGAGCCGCCGGAGTCGCAGGGAGAGCGGGGCCGCGCGCCGCACCTCGGCCTCAAACTGCACCGCGTCGAGCGCCGCCGTGAGACGGGCGAGGCGCGGGGTCGCGTCTCGCCGAAACGTGAGCCGCGCCTCGTCGCCCTTCACGAGGACCATCTCCAGTCCCGCTCGGGCGCCGAGCGCGCGGAGCTCGGACACGAGGAGCAAGCGCCGGGCGTCGTCCGGGAGCGGCCCGAAGCGGTCGCGCAATTCCTCGCGCACCGCCTCAATCTCGCTAGGCGCTTCGGCCCGCGCCAGCCGGCGGTACAGATCGAGCTTCGCCGCCTCGTCCGACACGTAGTCGTCGGAGAGATGCGCGGGCTGGTCGAACACCACTTCAGGTGGCGTCCCCTTCCCCGCTCCCCGTTCCCCATCCCCCGTCTTCAAGGCCTCGACGGTTTCCTGGAGCCAGCGGAGATAGGTGTCGAACCCCACGGCCTGCGCGTACCCCGACTGCTCGGCACCGAGCAGATTGCCCGCGCCCCGCAGCTCGAGATCGCGCAGGGCGATGCGATAGCCCGAGCCCAGATCGGTGTGATGCTCGAGCACCCGCAG
>QHTP01000249.1 GCA_003220855.1 Gemmatimonadota bacterium | reverse complement strand
AGGTCGGCCATCCGCCACTGCTCGGCGAGCGCCTGGGCCCGGACGCGCGCCGCAGTTGGTCGAATCTGCCGGCTGCGCGCGCTGGCCTCCGACGCGGCCTCGCGAGGCGGCAGGTAGCCTGCGGCGACGATGGCGCCCCCGACGAACGCCGCGGCGACCCACCGCCTCAATTCACGCGCCATCTCGAGCTCCGTAGACCGAAGACGGCGAAGAGGATCGTCCAGCCGAGGGCGATCCACAGGCCCCAGGGGGGCAGCGAAACGGGCGTCGGGCGTGACGCCAGAATCTCGGCCCGCCAGCGGGAGAGCAGCGAGTCGATCGCAATCCCCCCGGCCGCCGCCAGTCGGTCGGCGATGGGCAACCCGACGCTCGCCGCCAGACGGTGGTAGGCGTCGCGGCCACCCAGGTGTAACGCGACGTCCACCAGGGTCGTACGGGCATCGTGCGTCAGCGGGCGTGGTAGGCCGCCTGGCGGGAGCGATCGGAGCAGCTGGGTGCACGCGGAGTCGCTCCCATTAGCGCACGCTTGGAGCGTCGCCAGGTGTGTGCCGCGATCGAAATACCCGGTGAAGGTGTTGAGGACCACGGAGCGCCGCTCGCGCGCGCTCCGATACCAGCGCGCCACGGGATCGCCACGCCCGAAGAGATCGAGCGCGTCGCGACAAGCGCTGATGTCCCCGATCAGGCAACGGCGTGAAGCCTCGAAGGGCGCCGTCACCAGTCGCACGTAGACTCCCGCCCGCTCCACGTCGGCGTGAATCAACGGCCGCACCTCTCCACCCAACCAGCGTTGCAGAGCCGTATCGGCCGGCGCCACAGGCACGGTGGAGAGGAGCAGCAGCGTGAGCGACGCGACGTCTTGATCCCAGGGGATCTCAGTGCCGTTGTGCCGCGGCGGTCGCTCGACGGTGGTATCGGGGTCGACGGGGACGATGGCGTAGGGGCGTTCCTCGAGCTGCCGCGCGTCATCGCCGTACACGCTGTCGATCAAGGGCCACGCACGGACTGCGGCTTCACGCAGCGGGAGGGGCGACGCATTGGTCACGATGGTGAGCGCGCCGACGCGGATCGTGTCGTGTCCGACGAACACCCGCGCGCGCTCCAGGCTGTCGATCGCGTCCGCCACAGCCGCCGCGTGACGCCACTCCCGCGCTAGGCTGTCGGCGCGGGCCTGCAGCCGCGGGAGCTCTTGGCCGATCAATCCCCGAGCGCAAGCAAGCCCAAGCGGCAGGAGCACCCAGCGCTTCCTACACATCGATCAGCATCCACCGGCCGGTGAAGATCGCGAGCGGGCCGGGCCAATTGAGAACCACGAGCTGCAGTTTTCCCACGAGGTCGAGGTCGACCCTGGCGACGTTCGCGATGACCTGCACGAGCATCACGCCACCGATCAGTGCGAGGACGATCCCCGCGGTCCGAGCCGTGCCGGCGGAGACCGCGAAGAAGACCGCGAACGCGACGAGCACGGCGAGTGCGAACCGGACGGCCAGCGCTACAGGGTATCCCTGGAGGCCCGCGGGAATCGCGGCGCTCCAGCTGGCCAGCAGCGCGCCGACCAACACCGCAGTGATCGGGGCGGCGAGAAGGAGGGCGCCGGCTCCGAACCGGAGTAGGACGTAGCGCCAGCGTGGCACTGGGAGCACCAGCGCGTACACGTGGCGACCCCGGTGATCGGGGGTCCAGCTCGCTATCGCGACGAGCAACCCCAGCGTCGCCGCGAGCACGGGGTACAGCACCCCCCACGATTGCACGGTGCGCAACAGCTCGGCTGCCTGGAGCGGGCTCGAGTCTGCGCGGGCGGCACCCTGCACCGAGATGATCGGCAGGGCGAAGCCGGCCACGCTACCGAGCAGGACGATCAGGCGGGACCACTTCCATTGGCTGTACAGCATGACACGGAACATGTCGACCTCCTAAGCGCGCGGGCCGCGGAACGTGCGCAGCAGCTCCACGAACCCGTCTTCGAGATCCAGGTCGATCACCTCGTGCAACGAAACCCCTGGGCCGTCGAAGTACGACGCCATCCGCGGCTCCCAGTCGCGCACCAGCCATGTCTCGCCGCTGCCGTTGGTCGGCTCGCGTGCGAGCACGACAAAGGGACCGTCGGCCGGCGTCCTCGGCGCTCCGCTGACGCGGAGCCGCTTGATGCCGTTCTTGAAGCGCTCCATCGGTACCTCGGTGATCAACCGGCCGTCGTCCATCACACCGACCCAATCGCAAAAGCGCTCCAGCTCGTGGACGAGGTGACTGGAGATGAAGACCGTCGCCTGTCGTTGGGAGACGTAGTCGAGCAACGCCGAGAGGACCTCCCGGCGAACCACAGGGTCGAGCCCGTCGGTCGGCTCGTCGAGCACCAGGAGCTCCGGCCGCTGCGCCAGCGCGAGCAGCATCATGAGCTTGCCCTTCTGCCCCTTGGAGAGGCGTCCAAAGGGTTGCCGGTCTTGCAGATCGAACTGCCGGAGCAGCCGCTCGGCCCACGACCAATCCCACGTCGAGTAGAATGCCGCGTGAAACGCGAGCGTCTCGCGAACAGTCAGGATCGGATCGAGATGGGGTTGCTCGGGAACGAATCCCACACGCCCCAGGATGTGGGCTACGTCGCGGGGAATCTCGTCGCCCAGCACGGTGATGCGGCCGGCGAGCGGCCGAAGCAGCCCCAGCATGAGCCGCATCGTTGTGGTTTTACCGGAGCCGTTGGGACCGAGGAAGCCGTAAATAGCCCCGTGTGGAACGTGCAGCTCCAGATCCCTGATCTCGAACGCCTTCCCGGCGCGATAGCGCAGGTTGTGAATCTCGATGGCATTGGTCATGACGTCGCGACTCCTATCTCCTCGGCGATTGCCACCTGCAGCTCCTGGAGCGACACGCCGATGTGCCCGGCTCGCGCGAGCATCTCGCGCACCAGCACCGTGGCCTGTTGCGCACGCTCGCGCGCGCGGCGGTCCGGCGCGACTTCGCGCACGAACGTCCCGCTGCCCTGCCGCATCTCCACGAAGCCGTCGGTTTCTAGCTCGCGGTAGGCTTGGACGACCGTGGCGGGGTTGACGCGGAGCTGCGCCGCGAGATGCCGCACCGAGGGCAGTGGCGTGGCAGGACGCAGCTCCCCGGCCGCGATGCCAACCCTGATGCGATTGGCTATCTGAGCGTACAGGGGCGTGGGGCTGCGAGCGTCCAAATGCTCGAACACGATCAGGCTACGTGTATCATTGTTGCAATACAGTGATACAATCACGCACGACTGTCAATAGCTTTCTGCCGGGCCGGGGAGTGGCGATTGCAATGCAAGTTGTTTATTTTCAAGCCACTGAATCGCGCGGCCGGGTAGGCATGGCGTCAAGTCAATCCGGCAGCGTCTGGCCAGCCTGGCCGAAAGCCGGGACTCGCAGCAGGCGCGCCGAGATGGAGCTTGACCGACCCTCCTAGAAACGTCCCGCCGCGCACGACCTTCACTGGCGACGCATAACACGATTCCGCATTGCACACCTGTCGCCTCGGCTGAGGCGCCCGGATTCGGGCTCCTCGGCGACTACCGTCCTCGCCCCTGCCACCCCCGTGCGTCCGGCCGTATGACGGTCCGACGTGGGGGGCGCGCGCGGCGCGGGCAACGGGAGCAAGACACAACTACATGACACCGCAGCCGCAAGCCCATTTGCCACGACCGGTTCACCACGAACCCCCCGCCCACGCACCCAACGCGGCCCTGATGATCGATTTCGACAACGTGACGATGGGGATCCGCTCGGATCTCCAATCGGAGCTGCGGCGCCTGCTGCAGTCGGACATCATCAAGGGGAAGGTGGCCGTACAGCGCGCCTACGCCGATTGGCGCCGCTACCCGCAATACATCGTCCCGCTCGCGGAGTCCTCGATCGACATGATCTGGGCGCCGGCATACGGGTCCAACAAGAAGAACGCGACCGACATCCGGCTCGCGGTCGACGCCCTGGAGCTGGTGTTCACACGGCCCGAGATCGGCACGTTCATCCTGCTGTCGGGCGATTCGGACTTCTCCTCCCTGGTCTTGAAGCTCAAGGAATACGGGAAGTACGTCATCGGCGTGGGGATCCGCGAATCGTCGAGCGACCTCCTGATCCAGAATTGCGACGAGTACTACTCCTACAACGAGCTCGCCGGGCTCACCAAGGAGAGCGACGTCACGCACGAGCGCCACGACCCGTGGGAGCTCGTGGTCGAGGCCGTGAAGCAGATGACCGCGCATAACGACGTGATGCGCTCCGACCGGCTCAAACAGGTCATGCAAGAAATCGACCCGGGGTTCAACGAGAAGGACGTGGGATTCTCCCGCTTCTCGAAGTTCGTGGTCGAGGCCGCCCATAAGGGCTTGATCAACCTCACCAAGCTCGACAACGGCCAGTACGAGATCGCCCTCGGTCCGGGCGTGCCGGGCGCCGCGGCGCAGCCGGCAGGAATCGCCAGTCCCGATCGGGCACGCGAGCGCTCCGAAGGGCGCGGCCGCGGCCGGGGCCGCCGGGGGGGTGGTGCGGGCCGCAGTGAGCGTGAGGCACGAGAAGAGGCCGCGCCGGCAGCGGCGGACGAGCCCGCTCCTGAGGTCGTGCCCGAGCAGCGCCGCGGCGCATTCTCGCTGGACGGGGCTTTCGGCGTGATCAAACAGGCCCTGGGCCGCCTGGGGGGCGAGGCCCGCCCGGTGAGCGCCGAAGAGCTCGGCGAGGCCATGGCCGAAATCAAAGGCGACGCCGAGCCCGTGGAGCCCGCGCAGGTGCAGAAACTGCTGCGTCAGGCTCACGACCGGGAGCTGATCGATCTCGCCAAGCAGGACGACGGCGCCTACACGGTCAAGGTGCGCGAGACCGCGCCCGCCCCGCCACGCGCCGAGCCGGCGGCGGTCACAGACGCCGACGAAGCGCTCGATCCCCCCATGCCCGAATCGTCCGCGCCGCCGTCGATGCGACCCGGTGCGGCCCCGGTCGGCGGTATTCCTTCACGCAGCGCGCGGTTTCGCCGCGGGTCGCGGGGTCCGCGCCTTGCTCCACCCGACCTTCCCAAGATCGGCGTCGTCGAGGTCGACCCCAACTTCAAGCCCCGGATCGAGCTGGTACCGCCCAAACCGGTCGAGCTCGAGCCCCGGCGGGGAGACGTCACGCCAGCCGAGTTCCCTCCTCGGGGGGAAGACCGTCCCGAGCGGGGCGGGCGGGGACGTGGTGGCAGAGGCAGTCGCGGCGGCAATGTCGGCGCGCGGGGCGAGGGGGGAGGCGAGCGCGTCGAGTCGGGTGAGCGGCCGGAGCGCGGGGAGCGCGGGGAGCGCGGCGGCCGCGGTCGCCGCGGTGGTCGGGGACGTGGTGGTCGGGGTCGGGGAGGGAACGGCGGCGAGCGGGGACAGCCGCGCGACAGCGAGCAGCCGCGGGCGTCGCTGCCCGAGCCCGCGCCGACGCCGCCTCCTCCACCCTCGCCCAAGCTCCCGGCGCCCGAGCCGGACGATGCCGGGGGCGAGTCGTTCTGGTCCAAGGTGAAGCGCGGGCTCACCGGCGGTCCGTGAGCGGCAGAGCCCTGCCGGCGTCGTTCTACGCGCGACCTACTCCTGTGGTCGCGCGTAGGCTTTTGGGACAGGTGCTCGTAAGCGACGTCGGTGGCCGCCGCACCGCCGGCCGGATCGTCGAGACCGAAGCGTACCTCGGCGCGGATGACCCTGCGAGCCACGGCTACCGCGCGCGGCGCACCCGGCGCAATGCGAGCATGTTCGAGCGACCGGGCACCGCGTACGTGTACTTCACCTACGGTATGCACTGGTGCCTGAATGCCGTCACGGAGCGTGAAGGAATTCCGGCCGCGGTCCTGATCCGGGCGCTCGAGCCGCTCGACGGGCTCCCGACCATGCGCCGTCGGCGGCGCAACGCTCCGGACCGGGAGCTGTGCTCCGGTCCGGCCAAGCTGTGCCAGGCGCTGGGTGTCACCGGCCGCGAGGACGGCGCGCCGCTCACGCGGGGCCGGCTGCGGATCGTGCGCCAGGGGAGCCGCCAGCGATACGCCATCATCGTGACACCCCGGATCGGCATTACCCGGGCGGTCGACTGGCCGCTGCGGTTCCTGATCGAAGGCTCGCCGTGGGTCTCCCGCTAGGACTGCTGCTCGTGCTCCAGCAACCCATCGTCGTGGACGGCCACATCGACACGCCGCAGCGCATGCTCGACATGAAGACCGACATCACGGCGCGCCTTCCGGACGGCCACGTCGACGTGCCGCGCATGAAACAGGGGGGGCTCACGGCGGCGTTCTTCTCCATCTGGGTCGACGCCCGCTACGGTCCCGGAACCGCGTTCCGGCGGGCGCTCGATCTGATCGGCGCGGTGCGGGCCCTCGCGGACACCAACCCCGAAGTGGAGCTCGCGACGTCGGCGGACCAGGTGCGGGCGGCGGCGGCGCGGGGGCATGTGGCCGCCCTCATGGGAGTCGAAGGCGGGCACGCGATCGAGAATTCACTGGAGAAGCTCGACTCGCTGTACCGGCTGGGTGTGCGCTACATGACCCTCACGTGGAACAACGGGAACGATTGGGCGGGCTCGTCCGCCGACGCGGACCGCCACGGCGGACTTACCCCCCTCGGCCGTCGCGTGGTGCGGCGCATGAACGAGCTGGGGATGCTGGTGGACGTGTCGCACGTGTCCGACCAGACGTTCTGGGACGTCATCGCCACGAGCACGCGGCCGGTGATCGCCTCACACTCCTCCTGCCGCGCGCTCGCGCATCATCCGCGCAATCTTTCGGACGACCAGCTGCGGGCCATCGCCAAGAACGGCGGCGTGGTGGGGATCAACTTCTATCCCGTGTTCCTGGACGAGCACTTCCGGCAGCAGTATGAGGAGCTCCGCCGGCGGCTCAAGCCCGAGACGGACGCCATCCGGGCCCGCCACCGCGGCCACCCGGGTGAGTCGGCGTTCGAAGTCGACAAGTTCGTGGGCGAGCGGGCCGAGAGTCTCGACGTGCCGACGATCGATCGGCTGTTGGACCACATCGACCATGCAGTGCAGGTCATGGGGATCGACCACGTGGGCCTGGGCAGCGACTTCGACGGGATCAGCGTACTGCCGCGGCCCCTGAAGGACGCGGCGTCCTTGCCCGAGCTGGTGCGTGCCCTGGAGGCGCGCGGCTACTCGGGCGAGGCGCTGCGGAAGATCCTGGGCGAGAACTTTCTCAGGGTGCTTACTGCCGGTCCGTGATCCCTTCCTTGGCGCTCCCGAAGGAGTAGCGGACGCCGCCCTGGAACGTGTGGGTGGTCCCCTGGATCAGGAAGCTCGCCGCCGACGACGTCAGGATGTAGTGGCCGAACAGCGCAAGCCGACCCTGCTTGATGTCGATCCCGCCCATCCACCAGAAGAACGCCTTCGTGGCCGCGTTGTCTGCTGCGTCCTGCAGCGCGGCTTCCTGGGCGAGGCTGCCGGCGCACGTCGCGCAACTGGCCTGGACGTTGAGCGCTTCCATGATCGCGAACCCGCCGCCCGGGCGAGAGGAAGAACGACTGCTCGTAGGCCGCGTACAAGGCGGTGCGCCTGCCGGTGATGAGCCAGTGCCCCCCGAACGTCGGCTCGAAGGAGTAGCTGTCGTAGTTAGTCCGAAAGACCATGAGGCCGCCCTGGCCGCCCCAGTACCACTTGTGCTGCCAATCGCTGCTGCGTCGCTCGTACGTGGGACCGCCGCGCGGTTCGGCTTCGGGGACCTTGCC
This sequence comes from Gemmatimonadota bacterium, assembly GCA_003220855.1. Classification (GTDB taxonomy): domain Bacteria; phylum Gemmatimonadota; class Gemmatimonadetes; order Gemmatimonadales; family GWC2-71-9; genus AG41. The sequence continues at coordinate 4,177 of QHTP01000249.1, read as the reverse complement.
GCCGGCCGCGATGATCGAATCACGTCGTTGCTTGGGGATCTCCGGATAGATCTTCTCACGACGGCTGGGACCGAGGAAAAAGGACAGCCCCGCCGACCCGACGACCTGGCCAGCCCAGCTTCCGGTGGGCGACTGGGTCTTGGGGGCATAGTGGGCGCCCGCCTCGAGCCGCAGGGCCGCCCGGTCGGAGATGTAGATCCGATCGCCGATGGCACCGTGCGCGCCGGCGTCCCGAAACCCCCCCACGCCGGTGCTGTTGAAGTCCATCGCCGAGTAGCCGCCCAGAACGTAGAAGCTCTTCTCGGAGCCGAAGTTCAGCACCAGGCTACCGGAGGCGAACCACACCGGCAGCGTCGCGGTGCTCCCCGTCGCGTGGGGCTTCTGGTACAGGCCGTCTCCCTCGATTCCCAGCCAGTCAGTGATCCAGAAGGCGAGCCTGCCGCCGCCGCCAATGGTGTTGTCGAGCAGAAAGGCCCGGTCGAACCGGGTGTATGAGGCGTACCCGCCGATCTCGAACTGGTGCGCGTGCTGCGCGCTCAAGGTCGCGGCCCCGCCGAGCAGCAGAACCCCCATCACCGTGGCTACCCGCATGAGACGACTCCTCGTGCGCGTTGGCGTCCAAAAAACGACCCCCAAAATAGGGAGTTCGGCCGGAAAACGCGATACCCCTTCGGCTTAAGCCTCTGAACCTTGAAAGTACTTGAAGGTCGGGTGGGGCCTCAGCCACGAGATACCGAAGATATCCCGAAAATCGAGGAGCTTATTTGGGACCGACGAAGAACGACATCCCCACAGTCCCAAAGATGTGCAATATCTCGTCCTGACTGCTGAAGCCGGCACCGGGGCCGCGGTAATAGGCTCGGGCTTCAAGCCGCACCGCCGCATGTTCGCCGGCGAAGAACACCCGTGCGCCGAGCCCGGTGTGAAGGGCGTTCAGATCGGAAGCGTCTCGGCCGCTCGGTCCCATGTGGAGACGCGAATAGCCGCCCAGGATGTAGAGCGGGCCTGAGCTGAGGACGAGGCTCGCGCTCGCGAACGTGGTCGTGGTGCTCCCCACGCCGCTCACCGTCGAGCGTGGCTGAGCTACGTCGCCGTCCACCTCGAGGCTGAAGTGGTCGCCCAGAAAGACGCCGAGCCAGCCGCCCGCACCGATCTGGTTGTCGAGCTGGAAACGGCTGTCGTACCGATTGTAGCTCGCGAACCCGCCGATCTCGATCTGGCCGCCATGCTGAGCACAGAGGCACCGAGCCCCGCCGGCCAAGAGCACCGCAATGACAGTGAGCGCCCGCATGGGAGGACTCCCGTGAGTGTGGTTGGACGTGGGCGCCCCCCAAGATAGGCGTTTCTGCGTCTGGTCAAGCCTCGTTACACAATGAACCACTCCGGAAACGGCGATGCGTTCACAGCAGCCCCAGCTTGCCGCCCACCCGTTTGAATGCCGCCAGGGCGAAGTCCAGGTCGTCCCGGGTGTGGGCGGCCGAGAGCTGACACCGAATCCGGGCGTGTCCCTGGGGGACGACGGGGTATCCGAACCCCGTGACGAACACCCCCTCGTCGAGCAGCAGCTCGCTCATGCGGATCGCCTTGGCCGTCTCGCCGAGCATGACCGGGACGATGGGGGTTTCTCCGGGAAGCGGCTTGAAGCCCAGGGCGATGAGCCGCTCGCGGAAATAGCGGGCGTTGTCGTGCAGCCGGGTGACGAGCTCGGGGTGACGCTCGAGGTGGCGCACTGCCGCGAGCGCGCTCCCGGCGACGGTAGGCGGGAGGGCGTTGGAAAAGAGCTGGGGCCGCGAGCGCTGGGTGAGATAGTCGGCGAGGGGCGCCGGGCCGGCAGTGAATCCCCCGGCCGCGCCGCCCAGTGCTTTCCCGAGCGTCGAAGTGATGATGTCGACGTCGCCTACCATATCGTAGTGCTCGGCGGTGCCGCGGCCCTGTTTCCCCAGCACGCCGGTCGCATGGGAGTCGTCCATGGCGACCACGGCGCCGTACCTGCGCGCCAGGGCGACGATGTCCGGTAGTTTGGCGATGTCGCCTTCCATCGAGAACACGCCGTCCGTGAAGATCAGCTTTAGAGGGGAGGCCGTGGCGGCCCGCAGCTTCTCCTCGAGGTCCGTCATGTCGGAGTGCCGGTACACCGCCGTCTGGCACTTCGTGCTGGTCTTGGCGAGGCGGACCGCGTCGATGATGGACGCGTGATTCAGCTGGTCGGAGATGACGATGTCTTGCTCACCGAGCAGCGTGGGGACGAGCCCCTCGTTCGCGTTCCAGCAGCTGACGTAGGTGAGGGACGACGCACAGCCGACGAAGCGCGCGAGCGCCTGCTCCAGCTCGCGGTGAATGGTGAACGTGCCGCAGATGAAGCGCACCGACCCCGTTCCGGCCCCGAACTGGTCGAGGGCGCGCCTCCCCGCGGCAACGACCTCCGGCTCGTTGCACAAGCCGAGGTAGTTGTTGGAGGAGAGGATCACGACCTCACCGCGCCCTTCCATCCTGCTCCGGGCGCCTTGCGGTCCTTCGAGGTGGTTGAGGCGCTTGTAGACGCCTTGCTGCTTGAACTGCTCGAGCTCGGCCTCGAGCCGGGCGGCGAAGCTCATGCGATCTCCAAGATGATCTTGCCCGCGTCGCCCGAGCGGATGGCGGCGATGGCCTCGTCGATTTTGGCGAGTGGAAACTGGTGCGTGATCACGGGCCGGGGGTCGACCAGCCCCGCCGAGAGATAGCGACGCATCTGGTTCCACGTCTCGTACATCTTGCGGCCGATCACGCCGTACACCGTGATGCCCTTGAAGATGATCTCATTGGCGAAGTCGACCGGGACCTGGCCGTCGGGGATGCCCAGCAGCTGGACCCGTCCGCCCAGGCGCACCGCCGCGAAGGCCTGGTGCAGGGCCGACGGCACGCCCGACATCTCGCACACCACGTCGGCGCCCTCGCCCCCGGTCTCGGCCAGCACGGAGCGCACCACGTCGTCCCGCGTGGCGTCGATCGTCACGTGGGCGCCCATCTGCTTCGCCAGCGCCAGCCGCTTGGCGTTCACATCGGAGGCGATCACTTTGGCCGCCCCCGCCGCCCGGGCGATGCCTACGGCGAAGCAGCCGATGGGACCGCAGCCCACGACGAACACGGTGCTGCCGGGGATGTCCGCGGTCAGCACCGTGTGAAACGCGTTGCCCATTGGGTCCATCACGGCGCCCACGGTGGTGGGAATGCCGTCGAGCGGCAGCACGTTGGTGGCGGGCATGGTGATGTACTCGGCGAACGCGCCGTCGCGATCCACGCCGATGATGCGGGTGTTCTTGCAGATGTGGCCGTTGCCGGTGCGGCACTGGAGACAGTGTCCGCACACGATGTGCCCCTCGGCGGTGACGAGCTGGCCGGTCCGGAGCCCCGCCACCCCCCCGCCCACCGCGACGATCTCCCCGGCGAACTCATGTCCCACCACCAGAGGTGGTCGCAGGCGGCCTTGCGCCCACGCATTCCAGTCGGCGATGTGCAGATCGGTGCCGCACACACCGGCGTGACGCACGGCGATCAGCACGTCGGCCGGGCCGGGAGACGGCTTGGGCACCGTCGTGACCTTGAGGCCGGGGGCGCGTTTCTCTTTGACGATGGCTTGCATCAGGGCCGGGAAAGGGGAAACGGGAAAGGTTCAAAAAATGGATCGTGTGAATCCCCCGTCCACCTGCAGCACGGCGCCGGTAATATAACTGGCGCGTTCCGACACGAGGAACGCGACCGCCGCCGCCAGCTCCTCGGTGCGGCCCATCCGCGCCATGGGAATGCCGGCAACTATCTCTCGCATCACGTCCTGGGACGCTCGCTGCTCCCGCCGGGCGCGCGTCTCCGTCAGCTCCGCGATGCGCTCCGTCGCGATGAAACCGGGGTTTACGACATTGACCGTGATGCCGTCCGTAGCCACCTCGTCCGCCAGCGCCTTCGCGAACCCCAGCACGCCGGCGCGGGCCGTGGTTGACAGGATCAGGCCGGGCAGCGGTTGCTTGGCGGCGACCGAGGCCAGGCACACGATCCGCCCCCACTGCAGCTTGCGCATGAGCGGCACCGCCGCGCGGCAGAGGTGGACCACGGAGAGCAGGTTGAGCTCGACGGCACGGTCGAACGCCTCGGCGCTCTGGTGGCTGAACGGGGCGGCGGGCGGGCCGCCCGCGTTGCAGAACAG
>QHTP01000138.1 GCA_003220855.1 Gemmatimonadota bacterium | reverse complement strand
CCGCGCTCAGGCCGTAGACCCCCCCGGTCACACACACGGGTGTCAGCGGCGCATCGCTCACGGCGCGCACATCGCCTCCGTGGCGACGCACGTACACCGGAGACTCATCGTCCACGTACGGCGTCACAGCGAGCACGAGCTCGGCGCCCTCCTCGAGATACCGCCCGGTCGCCCCGTAGAGCGCTTCCCAATCCTCCGGCCGCATCACCGTGTCCACCATGCTGCAGAACACCGGCCCCCCGGCCATCCCTCGCAGCGCCTCGACCAGCGTGTGCAGCGAGGAGGGCGTACGACAGCTCACCACTGTAAGGGGCGGGCCGAACCGGCTCCCGTCAAGCAAGCGCCGCACTGCCGGGAAATCCGCACGAACTGCACACGTGAGGCTCGCGCACCCCAGCGCGGCGAAGGTTTCGAGCAGGCCCACGATCTGGGGCCGGCCCGCCACTTCGACGAGCGGCTTGGGAACGGCAATCCCCCCCGCCGCGAGCCGCGACCCCTCACCGCCCGCGAGGATGAGCCCGTGCACCGTTAGGCGAGCACCCGTTCGATGTCGACGAAGCAGGCGATGCGGACGGTCGGGACGTCCCCCGCCCCGGGGGGCAACGGCCGCTCCGGCGGACCGAGCCAGCAGGTGCGCATGCCGAGGGCCGCGGCGCCGCGAATGTCCGCCTCGAAGTTGTCCCCCACCATCCAGGCCCGCTCCGGGCGCGCTCCCAACGTGGCCAGCGTGCCAAGAAAGATGCGTGGATCGGGCTTGCTGCATCCGACCACCGCTGAGTCGCTGACTGCAGCGAACAATCTCGCCAGGCCAAGCTCTTCCAAACAAGGCTGCAGGTTGCCGGTAAAGTTCGACACGATGCCCAGCCGATACCGTCGGGCCAGCCGCTCCAGGATCGGACGGTTCCGCCGCACGACCGCCAGGGCGTCGGCGTGCAGGCGCCGGGCGACCGCCGCCGGGTTCACGCGGTCACGCTCGGGAAGGATGTCGCCGAGTAGGCGGGCCTGGGTCTCGATGGCGGCCCGGAACCCCAGCGCCGCGATGCCCGGCAATCGCGCCAGGGCCTGGTCGGACATCTTGAAGATCGGATCGAAGGCCGCGAGATCGAGGGTGCCGCCCTCGGCGCGATACGCCGCGTGAAACCGCGGGCTCCAGTGCACGCCGTCCGCGTCGAGCGTGCCGCCGAAGTCCAGCAGCACGGCCTCGTCGGCCACGTCAGTGGTGACCGTGCGCTGCGCGCTCGTGTCCGGCCATCTTCATGGGCATCGCGGTTCCTGCCATGTTCATCTCGTGTCCACCCGCGAGGCGCATGTAGTGGACGTAGTCCTCGTGATAGAGCGAATCGCGCGGGTCGGCCGCCGGCCATGTGACGCCGCGGTCGGGCACGAATAGGCCGCCCACCACGCCCATGCCCCCGTCGGGAATCGGCTGACCCGTGGGGTTGTCGTACGAGACGGTGATGCGATACCGGTGCTCGGGCACGATGTGGGCGCCGAGACGGGTCCACCCGTAGAGGAGCGCGACGGGGATCGCCTCGATGTGCCCGCTCGAGTCGGCGACGGGAGCGGCACGATAGATCACGGCACCCGTCGTCGCGTCCGCAAACTCGATCACCCGGCCGAAGTCGTGCATGTGCCCCCCGAGGCCGACGATCTTCCCCGGCACGATGGGGCTCCCTTCGTACGATCGTGACGAGCGACCCGGCGGGAGCGTGAACGACTTGTCGCCGACCGGGAAGGCCACGTCCATCTGCCAGGGCGAGGCGCTGAACAGCGGCCACGGCCGGCCGGCCGGCGTGAAATTCATCGCGAGCCGCACGCGCGCCCGCGGGTAGGTGGCGGCGGTCAGATTTTCGACCATCGCGCTGGCGACGACGTGCTCGCCACGCTGCAGCGGCAATCCGAACAGCAGGCGCGGCAGGCGGATCGCGCCGGTCTCGTGCCCCGCCGCGAGCAGGCGGCGTGAGATCGGGAGAAACAGCTCGCGGTGATCAGGGTCGATGAGATTGAAGTGATGGATCAGTTCATCGGGCAGCGGGTGTCCCGCGCTGTCGACCACCAACACACGGAAGCCGTAGATGAATCCCGTCTCCGGAATCTCGAGCGTCGCGACCGGCGGCTGCGCGATCATGTGATGCGGCGTGTTGGCCGGCAAATCCACCGGCGCGAGATCGATCACGAGCGTGCCGGCGGCCGCGTCACGAAAGATGCGCGGGGCCGCCGCGTCCGGGACTGGAGCGGCGCGGTCGCTCGACGCGACGAGCAGCACGAGACTCAGGAGCAGGCGATGGGTCATGGCGCGCGGGGGAATCTTACGTACGGGGGGTCCGGTTAGGCAAACGGCCCCGGGGTTGGCCGGGGCCGTTTCACCCTGCGGTCGACGTGTGCCTGGCTACTGCACCGTGATCGTAATGTGCATGCCCAGCGCGACGTGCGGCATGCAGTAGCCTTTGTAGACGCCGGCCGGGGCGCCCGCAAAGGAAACGTCGTACTTCTCGTTGGGCTGCGTGAGGAACGGTCCCGTCAGGTCGCCCATCGGGTTCGGCATCCCCTTCTTCAGCGCGTCGGCGCCGCCCTTCGGCACCGAGTCGCCGTAGAAGGCAACATTGTGCGGACCGCCCGATACATTGAGGAAGCGAACGGTCGTGCCGGCCTTGATCGTCAGCTTGCTGGGATCGAACGCGGCCTGGGACGTGCCGTTGCCGGTCATCTTCACTTCGACCACGGCGCCCGCCGGTTCGGCGGTGGCCGCCGCGGCAGGCGTGACGGCCGGCGTCGGTGTCGCGGCCTCGGCCTGAGACGCCGCCGACTTCTTCTCGCCGCCGCAGGCGACGGCCGTGAACGCGGCGAGCGTGGTGAGCAGGGTGAACCGCATCGCGAGCTCCCTCCGGGACGATAGACGAGATGGTGCTTGTGAACGCGTTCACAATATATTCGTGCGCCCTGAAAACGGGAGTCCTCCCGCCACGGGCGGGCGTTGCGTTTTCCCACCACGTCCACGACACTGATTCACCATGCCGGACCCGTCCGTCCCGCGCATCCCCGCCGCCGACTTGGCGCGTCGCCTCGACCAGGGAGAGCGCGTGCAACTGCTCGACATCCGCACGCCCGAGCGCGTCGCCGGCGGGCGCGTCACGCTGGGCGCGACGCTCGACTATCGCACCCTGCCGGCCTCCGCGATGTACGAGCTCCCCACGCTGGAGTCGCTGCGACTCGATCCGGCGACGCCCGTCGCCGTAATCTGCGGCCACGGCAACTCGAGTCAGCAAGCCACGCAGTACTTACGCGAGCACGGCTTCGAAGCGTTCTCCGTGACCGGCGGGATGGCGGCGTGGGAGACGGTGTACCTGCCGCGCCGCCTCTCCCCTACGATGGCGCTCCAGCACGTCGTGCAGCTCGATCGCGTCGGCAAGGGCGCTCTCTCCTACGTGCTGGTCAGCGACGGCGATGCGGTGGTGGTGGACCCGGGTCGCCACCTCGAGCCGTACGAGACCCTGCTCCGCTCCCTCGACGCCACGCCCGCGGCGGTGATCGACACCCACATGCACGCCGACTACCTGAGCGGCGCCCGCGCCGCCGCCCGGCGCTGGCAGGTCCCCTATTTCCTCCATCCCGACGACGCCCGCTCCCCGTACGATGGCGCGGAGGGTCGCGTGCGCCACCAACCCCTGGGTGACGGCGACACCATCGCGTTCGGTCGGGCCACGCTCGTCGCCGCACACGTCCCCGGGCACACCCTCGGAAGCGTCGCGCTGCTGGTCGACGAGGCGCTGGCGCTCACGGGTGACTTCCTGTTCGTGCGGTCGGTGGGCCGCCCCGACCTCGGCGGACAACGCGACGCCTGGGCCGCCCGCCTGTGGGACAGCCTCGAGCGCGTGCGCCGGGCCTGGCCGGGAGACCTCCTCGTTCTCCCCGCCCACTACGCGAGCGAGACCGAGCGCCGGGCGGACCGCAGCGTGGCCGCGCGGTTCGACGTGATCGCTGCCACGAACGAGGCCGCGGCCATCCAGGAACGCCGCGCGTTCCTCTCGTGGGTGGCGGACCATACCGTGGTCGCGCCCGAGAGCTACCGCACGATCAAGCTCGCGAACCTGGGGCTGGTGGACGTCGCGGAGGCCGATGCGGAGACGCTGGAATTCGGTCCCAACCAGTGCGCAGTGGGGTGAGCCGGCGCCTCACTGCACCGGCGCCTGCAGCACGACGTACACCCAGTCCGAACCACCCAGGGTCCGCAACCCGTACGGCACGCCGGCTGGAATGTGGACCAGGTCGTTCGCCGACACTTCGATGCGATCGCCGTCGAGCAGCATCACGCCGCGCCCGGCGAACGTGAAAATAAGGATCCCCGTGTCGTCCTCGACTGAGATCGGCACCGCGGCGCCGGGGCGCATGACCATGTGCTCGAAGCTCAACCCGTGGAGCATGCCGGGGAGGTTCAGCACGGTGTGGCGGCGGAGCTCGTCGGCCGTGCTGGGGAGTTTCGTCAGGCGGCGGTAAGTGTAGCGCGGCACGGTTCCCATCCAGTTGGGCGCGACGACCTACCGCCGGCGGTGCGGGTGCACCCAAGATGCTGGCCCGCGCGCGTTCACCGCAACCCCTTCGCACGCCGTCACGTACCGTTGCCGCCCGAACGGGCTCGCGGTGTCCCGTGTGCAACACTCCGGGCGAGCGACGTCTCTCTGGCGTCTCTCACAGGATTCGGTCGTCATGCTGTCCTCGCCTCGCCTGCTGGGGTTGCTCTGCCTCCTCACCGCGCCCGTCGCGCCGGGAGCGGCGCAGGGATGGATCGAGCCGATCCGGCCGCTGCCGGCCTTTCCGCGCGGCGCGATCGCCAAGGTACGGAGCGCCGTGCAGGTCACCCTCACCGGACGGGCCGCGCGGGTGACGGTGGAAGAATGGTTCCGCAACTCCGGCCCCGTGCTCGACGAGGGCAACTACCTCTATCCGCTGGCGGGCGAGGCCGTGTTCAGCGATTTCTCGTTGTGGCAGGGCGATCGCGAGCTGAAGGGCGAGCCGATGGATGCGAGCCAGGCGCGTGCGATTTACGAGGAGATCGTGCGACGCAAGCGCGACCCCGCCCTCATCGAGCTCGCCGGCCACGGCCTGCTGCGGGCGCGCGTCTTCCCGATCGCGCCAGGAGAGACCCGCAAGATCACCCTCCGCTACACGCAGCTGCTCGATCGGGTGGGGGATGCATGGCGCTTCCGGTACGGAGCGGGCAGCGGACCCGGCATTGCGGCGTCCCAGAGCCTGCGCCTCCAAGTCGATTCCGCGGGACGGTTCGGCGAGCCCTATTCCCCGACGCACCGCGTGCAGGTGACCCGCGACGCCGACCGGCTCGAGATCACGCTCGCCGACACGAGCGCCCGCGGGGACCTCGAGCTGTTCCTGCCTCTGGCCCGCGGCCTCGTGGGCATGTCGCTCGTCGCGAGCCAATCTGCCGGCGAGAACGGGTACTTCATGCTGCTGCTGGCGCCGGGGCGCGCGAGCGAGGCCCAGGCCGTGCGGCGCGACCTCGTCGCGGTGCTCGACGTGTCCGGATCCATGTCCGGCGACAAGCTCGATCAGGCGAAGGCCGCGCTGGAACAACTGCTCGGGACGCTCCGTGCGGGGGACCGGTTCCGGGTGATCGCGTTCTCGGGCGGGGTCGAGCGGTACGCGGCCGGGTGGACCGAGGTCTCCGGTGAGACCGTGCGAGCGGCGCAGGCGTGGGTCCGACGCCTCGAGACCGGAGGCGGCACCAACGTGGCGGGTGCGCTCGCCGAGGCGATCGCCGCGCCGCCCGCCGAAGGGGCGTTCGGGGTGGTGGTGTTCCTGACGGACGGCGTGCCGACCGTCGGCGAGACCGACCCCGAGCGCCTCGCCGACCAGGCGGAGCGCGGCCGCGGGTCGTTCCGCGTCTTCGCGTTCGGCATCGGGTATGATGTGAACACGTACCTGCTCGACCGGTTGACCGAGCGTGCGCGCGGGGTCACGACCTACATCCAGCCCGGTGGCGATATCGAGCAGGCCGTGGGCTCGCTCGCGGCCAAGGTGTCGTCTCCGGTGCTCACCGACGTCGCGCTCGCGGCCGACGGCGTCGACCTGTATGATCTGCAGCCGCAGCGCCTGCCCGACCTGTTCGCAGGCGACGAGCTCGTCGTCTTCGGTCGGTACCGGGGAGCAGTGAACGGGGAGCGGTCCCTCACGGTGACAGGACGGAGAAACGGTCGCGAGGAGCGATTCACCACCGCAGCCCGGTTCGACGGCGAGCCGTCGGGGGTCGGTTATCTCCAGCAGCTGTGGGCGGCGCGCAAGGCGGGGGCGTTGTCGCGCGAGATCCGGCTGCACGGCCCCAATCCCGAAATCGTGGACGAGCTGAAACGGCTGGCGTTGCGCTACGGCATCCTGACCGAGTACACATCGTATCTGGTGCAGGAGCCGAGCGTCGCGGTGCGCCCCATCCCGCTGACGGCACCCGGGCCACAAGACCAGGCCGGAGCCGACGCGGTGCGGCGCTCCGAGGCGGCGCGCAAGATGGCCAACTCGTTCAACCTGGAGGCCGTCGTAGCAGCGGGTGCCGCCGCGGCTGATTCCATCGTCGTGCCCGAGCGCGGGAGGGTGAGTCGCTCGCAGCACGTCGGCGGCCGCGTGTTCGCATGGCGCGACGCTGTGTGGACCGACATCGCGCATGGCGACTCGGTGCGCGTGGTGAGCGTCGCGGCCTTCAGCGATGCGTACTTCGCACTGCTCCGAGCCCTTCCCGAGCTGCTGCAGCCGGCGACGCTCGAGCCCGCGGTGCTCGTGGCCGGGCACCAGGTGAGCGTCAAGATCGAGACCGGCGGTAAGACGACCTGGGAGGACGGCGAGCTGGAGCGGCTCGTGCGAGACTTTCGGGGATGAGCCAGGACCTCGCCGAGGTCTACCGCACCACCTACCGCGCGCTCGTGCGCTTCCTGTACCGCAAGGTGTGGAGCGTCGAGCGCGCCGAGGACCTGGCCCAGGAGGCCTTCGCTCGGGCCGTCGTACACAGGCCCGACAACGCGCGGGGGTGGCTGTTCATCGTGGCGGCGAACATGGCGCGAGACGACGCCCGGCGCGCGGCGCGGGAGCGCCGCCATCTCACACTGCTCAAGGCCGAGCCACAGGCCATCGAGCCCGCGGCGGACGATGCGCTGCACGCGGAGAACGAGCGTTCCCACGTCCGCATCGCACTGGAGCAGTTGACGCCCCGCGACCGCGAGGTGCTCCTGCTGTGGGACTCAGGGCTGTCATACGATGAAATCGCCGCGCACACGGGGCTCGCGCGCGGGGCGATCGGCACGACGTTGGCGCGGGCGCGCCGGCGGCTGGTGGAAGCCTACGAGGGAAAGTCAGGTGA
>QHTP01000137.1:3656-19435 GCA_003220855.1 Gemmatimonadota bacterium | reverse complement strand
AGCGATCGTCCGCGCCGAACACGCCGAGGGTCTGGGTGTGGGCGCCGGCGTATTCGAACCGGTAGAACACCTGCGTCCAGATCGCGGCGTAGTGGATCTCGGGCAAGCGGGCGATGGCCTCGGCTTCCCGGGGTGCGAGGGCGGGACGGATCCGCACCTCGCGCGGCAAGGCGTCGGGATTGAGCGGCGTGGACGAGAAGAACCGCAGGATGCGGAACGTGGTGGGCCCGACAACCTCGAGCGTGTTGACGATTTGCTCCCGGAAGCCCGCCACGATCGACGCCATGGCCATCACCGTGGCGATCCCGATCACGACCCCGAGAATGGTGAGCCCCGAGCGCAGCTTGTTGACGCGGAGCTGGTCGACGGCGATCAGCCAGCCTTCGCGAATCGAGTGGAACGCCATACTACTCGGCGCGCAGCGCTTCGATCGGGTCGAGGCGCGCGGCCCGATGGGCCGGGTAGACGCCGAACACGATCCCCACGCTGATGCCGAGGCCGAGTGCCACCGCTACCGACCAGGCCGTCACGCGGGCGGGCAGGGGGGACGCGACCTGGACCAGGGCGGCGAGCGCGCTCCCGGCGAGCAGTCCCGCGACGCCGCCGAGCAGGGACAGGATCGCCGACTCCGCGAGGAACTGGCGCCGGATGTCGCGCCGGGAGGCGCCGAGCGACTTGAGGATCCCGATCTCGCGGGTGCGCTCGGTGACGCTCATAAGCATGATGTTCATGATCACGATGCCGCCGACCACGATTCCGATCCCCACCACGGCGGGCACGACCGTGAAGATCACCCGGGTGAGCTTGCCCCAGAACGCGATGAGTCCTTCGCCCGTGTCGACCGTGAAATCGTCCTCCTGCGCGGGGCGCAGCCGGTGCGCGATACGCATCGCCTCCTCGGCGCGCAACATCCCGTCGGCCACGCGCGCGGCCGCCGGCATCTTGACCGAGATCACGGTGGTCTGGCGCCGTCCGTACAGGGCCTCGAACGTGGTGAGCGGGAGCATGACGAACCCGTCCCAGGACTGCCCCAGCACGGTGCCCTTCTTGGCGATGACACCCGTGATCGTGAGTTGCGCACCGCGGACGCGAATCGCGCTGCCGACAGCGAGCTCCGGAGCGCCGAACAGCTTCTCCGCCACATCGAAGCCCAGCACCGCGACGAGCCTCCGTTGCCGCTGGTCCACGTCCGTGAACGGCGCCCCGGCCGCGAACGCGTAGTCCTGCACGACGACGAACGGGGGCGTGACGCCGAAGACGAGCACGTCCCCCACCGTGCGGTTGCGCCACTGCACGTCCGCCATCGGGGTCGGCCACCCGGACTGGAGGGAGATCGCCTCCGCGTCGGGCACCGCGCGCTCCACGTGGGCGACGTCCTCGGCGGTGATGATCGGCCGGCGCTGGATCTTCTTCCAGGCTTCGTCGTCGATGAACCCGACTTGGATCGGGTCCCGCCGGATCTGAAAGGCGTTGACCCCGACGATCGCGCCCGCGATGCGCTCGCGCACGTACGCGTTCATGCCCTGGATCACCGCGACCACAGCCACGAGGAACCCCACCGACACGATGATCCCGAGCAATGTGAAGAACGAGCGGAGCTTGTGGCTCCACGCGGTCTGGAGTGCCTGGAGAATCGCTTCGGAGAGGGGCATGGGGCTGGAAGCTAGTGCGGAATGCGGAATTCGGAATGCGGAATGGACGGGCGGACTTCGATTCCGCATTCCACACTCCGCATTCCGCATTATTCGTAGCGTAAGGCTTCCACCGGATCGAGTCTCGCCGCCTTGTTGGCGGGATACAGGCCGAATCCGATCCCGGTGAGGGCGGAGGCGGCGAGCGCCGCGAGCACCGACCACAGCGGTACGTGCGCCGGGATCGGCGTCAGGCTCGACACGACGAGCGCGACCACGCCCCCTGCGAGCATGCCGACGGCGCCCCCCACGAGCGTGAGGGTCGAGGCTTCGACGAGGAACTGCCACTGGATGGCGCGCCGTGTCGCTCCGAGCGCTTTGCGAACGCCGATCTCCCGCGTGCGCTCAGTGACCGAGATCATCATGATCGCGACCACGCCGACGCCCCCGACCATCAACGCGATGGACGAGAGTACCAGCATCACGAGGAAGAACATGCCGGTGACCTTGTTCCAGGAGTCCAGCAGCTTGTCCTGGGTGACGATGGAGAAGTTGTTTTCCTGCCCCGGCTTGAGTCCGCGCAGTGAGCGTAACGTGGCCACGACCTCGTCCATCGCCTGCTGCTGCGTGTAGGCCGGCGCGGGGGCGACCGCAAGCCGCATCCATCCCTTGACGTAGGGCACGTGTTTGACGAACGCACCGTGCGGGATGCCGACGGACGGCGGCGTTGCGCCGCTGAACAGGCTGGGGGGCGGCGTATAGACGCCGATCACCTTGAACGGCGCGCCGGCGACGTGGATCGTCTGGCCGATCGGGTCGCGCCCGCGGAATAGCTGTTCCTCGAGTTTCGTGTTGATGACCGCCACGGCATCGTTCGCGACGTCTTCCAGTCGCGTGAAGGTGCGCCCGGGATGGAGGTCGCCGCCGTTCACCTCCACCCATTGCGCGGACAACCCGGAGATATTAGACGTTCACCCCGGCCTGGAAGAAACGCCACACCAGGAACGTGCGCGGGGCGATGGACTCGATCACGCTCGAGACGCTCTGGTTGATCCCGCTGATCATCGCGGCGATCACCATCACGACGGTCACGCCGATGGCGACGCCGAGAATCGTCAACGCCGCCCGCCGCTTGTTGCTGCGCAGCGAATCGAGCGCGATGCCGACGCCTTCGAACAGCGCCCCCCCGGTCATGTCTCGTGCCGCAGGGCGGCGATCGGATCGAGTCGCGCAGCGCGAGTCGCGGGATACACGCCGGCGACGATCCCGACGCCGCCGCCCAGGGCGACGCCGACCAGGATCGACCAGGGCGCGACCGCGGCGGGGAGCGGGGTGAGCGCCGCCACCGCACCCGCCAGTCCGATGCCCAGGACGACACCCCCCGAGGCCCCCGCCGTAGCGAGCGTCGTGGCCTCGACCAGGAACTGCCGCAGGATGTCGCGTCGCCGGGCGCCCAGCGACTTGCGGATACCGATCTCACGCGTGCGCTCGGCCACCGCCATCAGCATGATGTTCATGATGACGATCCCGCCCACGACCAGCGACACGGCCACGAGACCCGGGAGCGCCACGAACAGCACGCGGCTGATCTTCCCCCAGAAATCGAGCACCTCGTCGGCGGTTTCGAGGGTGAAGTCGTCGGCTTGGCGCGGGCGCAGGTGCCGCCGGCTGCGCATGATCGCTTCGGCCTGCGCCAGCGCGTCGCGCATCTCGAGCGGCGAGCGCGCCTTCATCGCCACGGCGTCCACCACGCGCGGCTGGTTGACGTAGCGCTTGAGCGGGGCGCTCGCGGGTGCCACCGCGAACTTGTCGAGCGACAGGCCGAACAGGTTGCCCTGCTTCTCGACCACCCCGATCACCCGGTAGGGAAGCTCGAAGATCTTCACCTCGCGGCCGATCGGATCCTGACCCTCGAACAGCTTGTCGGCCAACTCGTACCCGAGCACGAGCACGGGCACTCCGGCTTGCACTTCCTGTCCCGTGAAGGGGCGACCGCGCTCGACGGCGAGGGAGCGGATGTCGAAGTAGAGCTCCGTCGCCGCCGTGACCTCCACGTCCTTCGCCTGCTTGCGCCCGGCCACGAGCGTAGTGCGGGTGCTCGACTCCCACGCGGCGAGCACCGGGACCACCACGCCGCGCATGACCGCCTGCGCATCGTCGTAGGTCACCCGCGGCCGCCGGCGCCACAGCCGCCACGTGGAGTCGGTCACATTGCCGAGCTGGACGTCGGGAAACTGCCGCAGCCGGAACGTATTCACGCCGAGCAGGGTCCCGGCGAACTTGTCGGTCATGTAGCGGTTCATGCCCTGCACGACCGACACGACGGCGATGAGGAACATCACGCCGATGAACACACCGATAATCGAGAAGGCGCTCTTGAGCTTCTGTGCCCGGATGGTTTGCAGGGCGAGACGCACGGCCTCCCAGAACGCCATCTATTCGTAACGCAGCGCCTCGACCGGATCGAGACGCGACGCTTTGCTCGCGGGATAGATACCGAACAGCAGCCCGGTGACCGCGGCGGCGCCCAGCGCGACGATGACGGAGCCGAGCGGCACGTAAGCCGGGACCGGGGTGGCGCCCGCGAGCACCAGCGACACGAGCCAGCCCACGATCATGCCGACGATCCCGCCCACCAGCGTGAGCGTCGCCGCTTCGACCAGGAACTGCCACAGGATCTCGCGCCGCGTGGCGCCCAGCGCCTTGCGCACGCCGATCTCCCGGGTGCGCTCCGTGACCGAAATCATCATGATCGCGACGACGCCGATGCCCCCGACCATCAAGCCGACCATCGAGAGCGCGATCATCAGGACCCGGGCCACCAGCGTGAAGCTGTTGATGGCCTTCACGTACACCTCCTGGGTGACGGCATCGAAGTTGTTGCGCTGCCCGGGCCGGAGCCCGCGCATCGTGCGCAGGGCCATGGTGACGTCGTCCATCGCGCGCTCCAGGGACACCGAGTCCTGGGGAACGACGAACATGTCCATCCAGCCACGCCAGTACTGCAGGTCCTTGGTGAAGGTGCCGTGGGGAATCATGGCCTGGGGCTGTTCCTCGCCGCCGAACAGGTGGGGCGGCGGGTCGTACACGCCGATCACGTCGTACGGCACGCCGCTGATCTTGATGCGCCGCGCGGTCGGGTCCCGTTGGCCGAACAGGTTCTCCGCGAGCTTCGTGTTGACCACGGCGACGTGGCTGTTGGCCGCGTCCTCGACGTGGCTGAACGAGCGGCCGGGGTGGATGGTGCCGCCCTCGATCTTGGGCCAGTCGGCGTTGCGGCCCCGGATGCTGATGGCCGCCATGCGGTGGCCTTCGAAGTCGATGTCCGCCGAGGTGTTCTCGTCGACGACCACGAAGGCGATGGAGGGCAGCTGTCCCAGGCGCGTGGCCTCGTCCATCGTCATCGGAGGACGCCGCCGCCACGGATCGGGGTCTTCCGGGTCCTCGTCGCCCTGGCCGCCCCAATAGCGCCCGACCCAGAACGTCTTGGGGCCGAGCGAAGAGAGCATGTCGGAGATGCCCTTGTTGAACCCGCTGATCAACGCCCCGATGACCATGACGACCGTGACGCCGATGGCGACGCCCAGGATCGTGAGGGCGGCGCGCATCTTGTGCGCGCGCAGCGACGCGAGGGCGATGCCGACACCTTCGAACAGGGCGGTCACCGCTACTCCTGCCGCAGCGCGGCGATGGGATCGAGCCGCGCGGCGCGGCTGGCGGGATAGACGCCCGCGACGACCCCCACCCCCGCGCCCATGACGACGCCCAGCACGATCGACACCGGCGACAGGCTCGCCGGCAGGGGCGAGGCCGCGCCGATGAGCAGGGTGAGCCCGATGCCGGCCACGACGCCGAACGCCGCGCCGACGGTGGCGATCGCCGCCGATTCGGCGAGAAACTGCCGCAACACGTCGCGGCGCCGCGCGCCCAGCGACTTCCGCAGGCCGATCTCGCGCGTCCGCTCCGCCACCGCCATGAGCATGATGTTCATGATCACGATGCCGCCGATCACCAGCGAAACGAGCACCACCCCCGGCAGCACCACCACGAGGATCCGGCTGATGCCCGCCCAAAACCGCTGCACGCCTTCGGACGTGTCGAGCGCGAAGTTGTCGTCCTGCCGCGGCCGCAAATGGCGGCGACTGCGCATGATCCCCTCGGCCTGGTCCATGGCCAGGCGCATCTCGGGCTCGCTCTGCGCTTTCACGAGGAAGGCGTCGAGGATGCCGGGGGGATTGACGAGATTCTGCGCGGGCGACAGGGCCGGCACGACGACGAAGCGGTCGAGGGGAAAGCCGAGGATGCTGCCCTGTCTCTCCACCACCCCGATCACACGGTACGCGGTGCCGGCGATCCGGACGCTGCGGTCCAGCGGGGAACGATCGACGAACAATCGCTGCGCCACCGCGTCGCCTGCCAGGCCGTGACGACCGGCACGGTGAAGCCGGCGGTCAGCGCCTCCGCGTCGCTGAAGCGGATGCGGGGCCGTCGCGCCCACGCCCGCCACACCGAGTCGGGAACGTTCGGCGTGAACATCGGGCGGCGCCGCAGCTGGAACGTGTTCACGCCGAAGAGCGTCTGAGCGAACTTCTCGGTCATGTAGCGGTTGACGCCGTTCACGATGGACCAGGCGCCGATGAGCGAGGCGACACCGATGAACACGCCGAGCAGCGAAAAGCCGCTCTTCAGCTTCTGGGTCCGGATCGTCTGGAGGGCGAGGCGCAGCGCCTCGAACACCGGCATCTAGGCGGCCTGCAGCTGGTCGCTGGCAATCAGCCCGTCGCGCAGGGTCACCACGCGCGCCGCGTGGGCCGCGATGTCGTGCTCGTGGGTCACCATCACGATCGTCTGCCCCTGACGGTGCAGGTCCCGGAAGACCGCCATGATCTCGCCGCTGGTGGTGGAATCGAGGTTGCCCGTGGGCTCGTCGGCGAGCAGGATGGACGGGTCGTTCACCAGGGCGCGCGCGATGGCCACGCGCTGGCGCTGCCCGCCCGAGAGCTCGTTGGGCCGGTGCTCCATGCGGTCGCCCAGCCCCACGCGCTCGAGCGCCCGCGCCGCCCGGGCGCGGCGCTCGCGCGCGCCGGCACCTGCGTAGATGAGCGGCAGCTCCACGTTGTGGAGCGCGCTGGCGCGGGGCAGCAGGTTGAAGGTCTGGAAGACGAACCCGATCTCCTTGTTGCGAATCCGCGCCAGCTCGTCGTCGTCCAGGTCGGACACCTTCTGGCCGTTGAGCCAGTACTCGCCGGACGTGGGCGTGTCGAGACAGCCGATCAGATTCATGAGCGTCGACTTGCCCGACCCCGAAGGACCCATCACGGCGACGTACTCGTTCTTGTGGATCTGCACGCTCACGCCCTGCAGCGCGCGCACGACCTCACCGCCCATGTCGTAGGCGCGCGTGAGCTTGTGCGTGAGGATGATGATGTTGGGGAGCGGCGTGTCCCCGGTCCGGAACGTCTGGGCGAGGGTCACGTCGCGGCCTTCTTCTTGGTGGAGTCCGCCGGCTGCTTCATCGCGCGCACCCGGGCGCCGTCCTTCAGATCGCGAATCGCCTGATACGGTCCGGCGACGATCGTCTCGCCGTCTTTCAGGCCGTCGGTCACCTCGAAATACTCGTCCCCCGCGATGCCGACCTTGACCGCGCGGAAGGTCGCGACGCCGTCCTTCACCGTGAACACGCCCTCCGTTTCCTTCTTCTTGCGGGTGGTCGTGGTGTCCACGGGGCGGTTCTCCGTCGACACCGGCTTGTTCTCCCGCACCGTGAGCCCGATGATCGGAATCGACAGGGCCTGCTTTCGCGTATCCGTGATGATCCGCGACGTGGCGGACAAGTCCGGGCGCGTGTCGACCGGCGGCTTGTCGAGCGTGACTTCGACCTCGTAGTCGACGGCACGGTCGCTTTGGCCCGTCGCGGCCTGGCCGGCGTTGAGGACGCTCGAGTTGGACACCTTGGTCACGTGGCCGGTGAACGTCGTGTCGGGAAACGCGTCGATCGACACCTCGACCGAATCGCCGAGATGCACCCGTACCACGTCGGTCTCGTCCACCTTCACCTTCGCCTGGATCACCGACAGGTCCGAGATCGTCATCAGCAGGCCGATGTCCTTCGAGAAGGTACTCGGCACGGCCACCTCTCCCTCTTCGACCGGGAGCCGGGTGACGCGTCCGGCCATCGGCGCGATGAGCGTGGTCTTGCGCAGGTTGTCGCGGGCCGACTGCATGGCCGCGCGCGCCTGATCGACCTGATGCTGCGCCGCGGTCAGGTTCGCTTCGGCGATGTCGAACGCCGTCTGCGCCTGCTCCAGCTGCTCCGCGGACACCAGATTGGGGTTCTGGGTGTGGAGCTCCTTGGTGCGCCGCAGGGCACGCTCCGCCTGATCCTGGTTCGCCTTGGCCTGCACCGCGGCCGCCTGCGACGACGCCAGCGTCGCGGCCGCCTGCTCCAGGTTGGCCTGGTAGATGGTCGGATCGATTTGCAGCAGGAACTGCCCCTGCGTGACCAAGTCACCCTCGCGGACAGCGATCTTGGTGATCCGCCCGGTGATGTCGGCCGAGATGTCGACTTTCTTCTTGGGTTGGATCTTGCCGCTCGCCGTCACGGCCGCGACCAGATCGCGCCGCGTCACCTTCTCGAAGCGAACTTCCTGGCCGCGGTCGCGGCGCGCGCCGGCGCTGATCGCCACCAGCCCGACGATCAGCAGCGCGGCCCCCGCTCCCACCAGCAGCTTGTTGCGTTTGGACATCGCAGTCGCGTCCTCCCCTTACCGCAGCGGCCGGCCGACCGCCGCTTCGAGCGTGGCCAGCGCCTTGTGATAGTCGTAGATCGCATTGACGTAGTCGGTCTCGGCGCGCAGCGCCGCCACCTGAGCGTCGAGCAGCTCGAAGAAGGTACCCGAGCCGACGCGGTAGCGCTCCGTGGCGAGCTGCAGCTGCTCACGCGCCGCGGTGCGATTGGTGTCCTGGATCGCGATCGCCTGATACGTCGTCTGCAGCGTCAGGTACGCTCCGCTCACGTCGGTCTCGAGCTGCAGCCCGCGCGCCCGCACCGACTCCTGCAGATCCTGCTGCTGCGCCTTGGCTTGGGACACCTCGAGCGGTTGCTGGAAGTTGCCCCACAACGGGATCCGCACGGTGACCCTGGCCTGGAACGGCTGCGGCGTGAAGTGGAACGGATAGGCGTTGTTGGCGCTGCGGATCGCCTGCTCGGCCGCGGGCGAGAACGAGTATTGCGTGCAATCGAGGGGCGGCTGCCCCGAGCCGGTGTTGAGCCACGCACTGTTGGCGTAGGCACAGGTGGCCGAGTCCACCGCGGCGGTCGAGCGCGCGCTGGCGATGGTCGGGTTGATGTCCGACAGCTTCTGCGTAAAGCCCGACCAGGCGGCCGAGAGCGATAGCGAGGGGCCGTAGCTCGCGGTCGCGGCCCGGACGCCCCAGGCGGCGGCGTGCTCACGCTCGCGCAGCGCCTTGAGCGCCGGGTTCTGCTGCTCGGCCATCGTGAGCAGGTCGTTCAGCTGCCAGGTGGGCGCCTGCACAGTGAAGGTATCGGTGAGCTGCACGGCCGCGAGGTCCACCGGGGCCGTCACGCCCATCTCTTGAAACAGCCGGAGCTTTTCGACCTGGACCGCCGTCCGCGCCCGCAGCAGCACCACTTCGGCCTGTCCCCGAGCCACCTGCGCCTGGCGCACGTCGATCAGCGACGCGCGGCCGACGTCGTAGCGCGCCTGCGCCAGCTTCTGGAACTCCTCGTCGTGCTGCAGCTGCTGGCGCGCCACTTCGGCGTTGTCCCGCGCCTGCAGCACCGTCAGGTACTGTTGAGTGACGGTCGTGACGAGGTTCGTCTCCGCGCCTGCGACGTCCGCGTCCGCCGCCGAGAGTTGCGCCTTGCGGAACCCCGGCTGGGTGAGCGTCTGGCCGCTCAAGGTCCAGTCCAGGCCGAAGCTGTAACTGGACGACACGGTGGAGACGCTCTGCGAAAAGTTCGACGTGAGAAACGTCTGCTGGCCCGGGCCGGCGTACCCGATCCCGCCCGAGGCGCTCACGCTCGGCACCAGTAGGGTCGACCACGCGCTCCGCACGCCCCAGGCGGCGGGGCCGCGGTCGTTGATCGCCTGGCGGTACAGCGGGTTGTTGGCGCGGGCGAGGGTGACGGCGTCGGCGAGAGACAGGTTCGCGGGGACGGGGTGCTGGCACACCGCGAGCACCGGGCACACGGCGAGCCCGACGGAGCACAACAGAAGCCTCATGGGGATCCTTGGACCGGTCGTTGGGACGACACCTCGTACGCGGCGCGAGCGCCGCAGGTTTCGACGCGGGAGAATCTAACCCGGCTGGCGGGCGGCGACGACCCGCTCAACGCGCCGGCTGCCGCGCCGCCACCAGTCCGCGCGAGGGAATCTCGACCTTGGCCAGGCGCCCCTCGGCCCCCAACCAGACGTGCACCAGCCGATTCTCGCCCCCCGTCACTGTGATGTGCCGCAGGTCGGCGGGGTCGCGGTTGAGCGTCGTGGGCTCGATGCCCAGGTCCTGGACCGCCAGCAGCTCGCGCCGACCGGCCCGCGGGAACAAGGCGGTCACCTGCGCGGGCCGTGCCCGGCCCAACCACGCGACCGGGAGATAGAGGGCGAACACCGAGTCGTCCAGCACGACCGCGGGCGGGGGTGCGGGGAACTCCCGGGCGCGCTCGGTGCGGCGGCCCAGCATCCGCACCACGAACCGGCCGCGGGCGAACTGGCCCAGGATGCGCAACGGCTCGCGCGGGTCGGCGACGGTGTATTCGAGGGTCGTGGCGCCGGAATCGGGGCCGAGCTCGACGATAGGGTCGAGCACCACCACCGGGCGGCTCCGATCGAAGCGGATCGTGGTGCCCAGGGTCCAGCCGCCCGAGGTGGCGCGGGCCGGCGTAAGCCGAAACGCTTCGCGCGCGATCTCGACCGTGTCCTGACGGACGAGCAGCGTTCCCTCGTCGACCGGGCCCTGGCCGTGGAGCACCGCGAGCACGAGCCACAGCGCGGTCACGGGACCGGGGCCCCCAGCACTCGCGTGGCGATGCGCTCGCGGATCATCTTATACAGCCGCTCGCCCTTCTCCCGCGTCGCGAGCGAAGGCCGGCCCAGCGAGCCGGGCGAACCCTTGGGCAGCGCGTCCAGCCGGGTCCGCTGATAGCGCGGGAGCTGCCGTTCGGGCAGCAGGAAGTCCTGGGCGCGCTCCATACGGACGAGGTCCGGGGCGAGGTACAGGAGCAGGGACGTGTCGAGCTCGCTGCCGTGCATGGGCCCGTCGCCGTCCTCGAGCAGGCCGCTGAAGTCGAGATCGAACACGTCGACCGTGAAGATCCGCGCCTGGTGCGTGCGCAGCGTGGAGAGCGCCTCCTGGTGCGGATCGTGGCCGTGGGCGGTCAGGATGATGAATGTGTCCACGCCCGCCTGCTCCCACGAGCCAAGCAGGTCGTTCATCCAGCGGTGCAGCGTCTTGCGGCGGACCGAGGCGTTGCCGGGAAACGGCCGCTGGGTGGACGTGTTGACGCCATATTCGATGGTGGGCGCGCGCAGGATCTCGAGTGCCCCTGACAGGTCGTCGGCCAAGCACTCGACGATGATGGTGTCGCAGCCGAGCGGCAGGTGCGGGCCGTGCTGCTCACACGTTCCCACGGGGACGAGGAGGCGCGCATCGCGCTCGAGAATGAAGCGGACCTCATCCGGGACGAGGGTCTTCAGGTGCAGGGGCGGGCTCACGTAGCGCTCGCGGGCTGCGCCGTGGCCGTCGCCGCGGCCGAGTGGCTCCACGGGACGGCGGCGGTGTGGGCCTGGGCCGCGGGGGCCGCGGCGCTGGCGACCGCGGTCGTCGCCGCCCGACGGCCTCGCGATGCCCTGCCGGGCGCCGTCGCCCTCGCCTGTCTCGTGCTCGGCGCCGTGGTCGTGACCGGGATGCTGAGGGTGCGGGGGATCGAGTGCTGCTGGCCTGCGGTGCGGGCCGGACGCATGCCGCGGGACTCGTCGCAGCTCAAGGACGCGCTCGCCGCCGCGGTGACGGAAGCGCGGCGGCTGGCCGGGCGAGGCATGACGGCGGCACTCCTGACGCGGGAAGCGGCGTTCGACGAGCTGCGCGAGGCGGTGGCGTCGGGCACGCGCACGCGCGGCGTGGAGCGGGGCGTCGTGATTCTTGGCCCCGACGGCGAGCCGCTCGCGTGGGCTGGTCGCCACCGGTTCGTTCCCGCACGGGATACCGCCGAGCTGCACGCCGTCATCACACCATTCTACGTGTCGCTCGAGGCCCGGCGCCAGACGCCGGGGGGCGGCAGCGCGGTCGGGAGCGTGCTGTTGGACGCCGCGCCGGCGGCCCCCGACCGCGGCCACGCCGTGAGCGCTCGGTTCGAAGACGCCCACGGTGTCGCGCTGCGGTTCTATGCGCCCGGGCTGGCGCCGCGCGAGGGCGACGTGTTCGACTTCTGCCCGACCAGGTGCGAGTCCGGCGCGACGCTTTTCAGCGTGCAGTCGGTACCGCCGACGCAGAGCGACGCCAAGCTCGCCGCGCTGGGCGCCGCAACGGGGCGCGCCGGCGCCGCCCTCGCGCTCGTGCTCTTGCTCGGGTTCATCACCGCCCCGGCGGGGCGGTGGCGCTGGTTGGTCACCGTCGCGGCCGGGTGGAGTCTCGCCCGCGCCCTGCAGGACTCGACGCGCTGGGCGGGGCTGTTCTCGCCCGCGTCGTTCTATCGTCCCATGCTCGGAGGATTCAGCGCTTCGGCGGGAGCGCTCACCGCCCTCGGTGTGGTGCTGCTCCTCACGGCGGCGGCCGTGTGGCGTCGCGGCATCCCGCGCCGTTGGTGGTCGCTGGCCGGTGCGGGCGTGCTGGTGCTCGCGGCGCCCTACGTCGTCCGCTATTTCGGGCGAGGCATCACGCCGCCGGCGGGCGGTGTGGGATTCGCGCTGTGGATGTCGTGGGAGGTGGCGGTCGCGACGGCCGCCATGGCGCTGGTGTTCGCCGCGGCGGCGCTGGTGCGCGGCAGCGCCGAGCCGCAGCGGCTTCCTTGGATTCTCCCGGTGGCGTGCGGGTGGGCCGGCATGGCCGCGCTCGCCGGCCTGTGGCTATGGAATCCCTACGGTGCCTGGCCCGAGTGGTACACCTTCGTGTGGCTCCCCGCCCTGGTGGGCGTGTTGGTTCCGGCGCCGCGCTCCTGGGCGGTCCTGGGCATCGCCACAGTGGCGGGCACGGCGGCGGCGCTCCTCACCTGGGGCGCGGCCGTCGAGGGCCGGCTCGTGCTCGCGGAGCGGGACGCCCTCGGACTGGGCGCCGCCGCGGACCCGCGCGCCGCGGCGTTGTTGCAGCGGCTGGGGGCGGCACCGCCCGCGCCGCCGCCGCGGACCGCGGGCGACTTGTACGCCTGGTGGCTCGCGTCCCCGCTCGCGGCCGATTCGTATCCCGCGAGCCTGGCCGTGTGGCATCGCTCGGGAGGGCCGGCGGCCGAAATCCGGCTCGCGAGCGTGGACCTGCCGCTGTCGTTGCTGGCCGCGCTGGTGCGCTCAGCCGAGACCGCGCGCGGACCGCGGGTCGAGCGTCACGAACGCAGCCCCGGCGTCCACTACGTGCTCGTCGCTCCGCTCGCGGACGGCGATGTCCTGACCGTGGGCGTGGGTCCCCACACCCGTCTCATTCCGTCGACGCGGGTCGCGCGGTTTCTCCAGGGCGAAGCGGGCGTGCAGCCTCCGTACCAGATCACCCTCTCGCCGCCGTCGCCGCCGCCAGTCGAGCCGAGTGCCCGTGTGATCTGGACGCGGGCGGGCTGGTCCGCTGAGCCTCGCGCTCACGGGGCGGTGGCGTCCGCAGCTCCCGCCCATCGCGGCCGCGCTGCGGACCAGCTACCGCGCGCGGCTGGCGGTCGCGCTCGCCGGGTTCTTCGTGGTCCCGCTGCTGCTGCTCGCGCTGTGGAGCTTCGCGCGCCTGGCGGACGACGCCCGCCAGGACGGCGACCTCCTCATCGGACAGACCCTGCGCGACGCGGCGGGCACGGCGGCTACCCTCGCGTCGGAGCGCGGGGCCGGGATCGGCCGGTCGATGCTGGAGCTCGGCAACCGGCTCGACGCGGATCTCTGGCTCTACCGCGACGGCGTGCTCGCCGCCACCACGGCCCCGGTGCTCGCCGAGCTGGGTGTGGTCGATCCGTTTCTCGCGCCCGACGCGTTCGTGCGACTGGCGCTGCGCGACGAGCTCGAGCGCACCGATGACAGCCGGGTGGCGGGTCGCACCATCCGCGTCGGGTACCTGGTCGTCGTGTCGGAGTCGCCGCAAGTGCAGGAGGTGCTGGCGGCTCCCCAGCTGCTCGACGACGAGCGCGTGCGCCAGCAGCAAGTGGACCTAGCGCTGGGGTTGACGCTCGCCACGCTGGCCGGACTCGTCGCAGCCGTGCTGCTGGCGGGGGTCGTGGCCCGCGGCCTCGCCCGGCCCGTGGCCGCGCTGCGGGAGGCGGCGGGGGCCGTGGGCCGCGGCGCACCCCTGCCGGCTTTCCCGCCTGGAGCGCCGCGCGAGTTCGAGCCTGTGATGTCGGCATTCGAGCGCATGGCAACGGACGTGAAGCGCAGCCAGACCGCGCTGGAAGAGGCGCGCAGCCGGACAGCGCAAGTGCTCGCCAATGTTGCCACCGCTGTGATCGCGGTCGACGAGGGATTGCGTGTCACGATGGCCAACCCGCGCGCCGCCGAGCTGCTCGGCACCGCCCTCGCGCCGGGCGACCTGCTGCCGCGGGCGGCGTCGGCCGACTGGCTGCCCGTGTGGACCGCGGTAAGCGAGTTCCTCCGCGCCCGCGGGGAGCGCATTGCCGAGCACGAGTTCGCGGTGGGTCGGCGGCAGATCCGCATGCAGCTCGCCTCCCTCGGGCCGGCCCCGGACGGCTGCGTGGTCGCCCTCGACGATGCCACGGCCCTCACTCGCGCGGCGCGGGTGCTGGCGTGGGGCGAGATGGCCCGCCAGGTCGCCCACGAGATCAAGAATCCCCTCACGCCGATCCGTCTGGGCATCCAGCATCTGCAGCGGGCCCGCGAGAAGAAAGATGGCAAGGATTTCGACGCCACACTGGCCGAGACCGCGGAGCGGATCCTCGCGGAAATCGACCGGCTCGACGCGATCGCGCGAGCCTTCTCGCGCTTCGCCTCGCCCTCGGTCGAGGCGCTGCCGCTCGAGCCGGTGGACGTGTACGCCGTGGCTCAAGAGGTCGTGCGCCTCTACACCCTGGGCGGTGCGGAGGCGGGGGCCCGGGTCGATATCGCGGGCGCTGTCGGTCCGCCCGTGCGCGCCCGCCGCGACGAGGTGAAAGAGGTGCTCGTCAACCTGCTCGAGAACGCCCGCAACGCCGGCGCGCGGACAGTGGCGGTGCGCGTCTCGGACGGAGGACGGCGGCTCGCCGTGGAGGACGACGGCGCGGGCATCGCCCCGGACGCGCTGCCGCGCGTGTTCGACCCCGCGTTTTCCACCACCTCGAGCGGGTCAGGGCTGGGGCTCGCGATCGCCCGGCGGCTGGTCGAGAGCTGGGGCGGGACGATCGATCTCACCAGCGTCCTGGGCCATGGGGCGACGGTCACCATCACGTTCCAGGGCGTTGCGCCCCCCTCCGCTCGGTGACCGGGCTCACCCCGGTCCGTGGCGTAATTCGCGAAGATTGGCAATCTTGGTGCCCGGCGGGGCACCCTTTCTTGTGAGGAGTATCGTGCGGACCTCGGTGATCGGCATCGGGCTCGTAGCGCTGACCGTGGGTTGGGCGGCGCAGGCTGCCGGCCAAGGGCTCGTGTTCGACGCCCGCCGCCTCGGAATGGGCGGTCTCGCTCTCGGCCGCTCGAGTAACGTGGTCCGTTACAACGCCGCCTACCGCGCCATGCCGGCGCGTGCCGGGGAGTACGGCCAGCCCAAGGTGACCATCCCGATCCCCCTGGGTCTCATCCAGTTCCTTCACGACCACCCGCACATCTCCAACGACCCCGCGTTCAACCCGGACTCGGCTGGGTTCAATCCGATCCTGGTGCTCAACACGCTGCTCAATCTGCCCATCTACTATGAAGTGAAGCAGGCTCCCACGCCGACGAACGACGTCGTGTTCGACATCGGGCAGAATGCCCTGCGCGCGAATCTCGGCCTCTCGGCGGAGCTCGTCCCCGAGGACCA
>QHTP01000137.1:0-3640 GCA_003220855.1 Gemmatimonadota bacterium | reverse complement strand
CGACAATCTGCTCGGCTTCCTGCGGGACTCGCAGCCGGCGACCCCGAACACCCCCTATACCGTCATCGGTGACGGGATCCTGGAAGGCGGGGTGGCGCCGAGCATCGGGTACGCGGGGCGCATCGCGGGCGACTCGACGACGGGGTTCTATGTTGGTGCGGCGGTGCACTACTACTTGGGGATTGCGTTCGCACGGACGAACGGCACTGGAGGCTTCGTCACCGGCAATCCGATCTTCGGCGCGCCGGTGAAGCCCACCGTCTCGGCGGTCACGGACTATTCCAAAGCGGGCAACGCCTTCGGTCACGGGGTGGGTGGCGACGTGGGCGTCGCCTGGGTTTCAGGCCCCGTCGAACTGGGCGTCGGCGTCAACGACATCGGGGCCACGCTGACGTGGACTGACACGCGCGAGGACACCCTGCGCTACGACACGACGAGCAACGCGATCCGTACCAATCCGGGACCGAACCACTTCACGACCAAGACCAAGCTGCCGGTGTCGTACATCGCGAACATCGCCTACGCCGTCGGGAAGACGACGCTGGGTGCGGATGTCTTGAACAACGGCCGCGGCGCGACAATTCACGTCGGTGGGGAGCAGCGCCTGGGTCTCTTCGCGTTGCGGGGTGGGGTGGCGCGCGACCAGCGCAAGCGGGTCGAATTCGGTTGGGGCGGCGGGCTGCGTCTTGGGGCAATCGGCCTCGACCTGGGATTCTGGACGCACACCAACTCGATCTCGAACGAGCGCGGCATCACAATGGCGACGTCGCTGTCGATCTATTAGGAGGCTGGGATGCGCGCGAAGTGGCTGTGCTTGATGGGGCTCGCGGGCGCCGCAGCGGGATGCGGCCAGGGGAACCTCGTCTTCAACGTGGACGTGCTGAGCTTCCTCTCGGGGGCCGACACGATGCACTACGACCTTCCCGGCGGCGTAGGGCCGGTGGATTCGTCGGTGTCCCGGTTCTTCGCCCTGCCGGGCGGTTTCGGGAAGTCCACCGTCAACAACGTCTCCATCACGGGAGCCGCGACGCTCTACAACGCCACGGGCGGCGGGAACGTGCTGTTTGACGTGTTCTTTGCGAAGACCCAGGCCGGCTTGTTCACGGGCACGCCGTATGTGACGGCGTCCAGCGGCCCCGTCTCGGGCGTCGATACCGTCCCGCTGCTGCCGCCCACCACGGTGTCGCCCGGGGACACGGTGTTCAAAGCGGACTCCATCTGGGTCGGGGTGCGCGCCCGGATCACCACGAATCCCCCCCTGACGCCCCACATGACCGGCCAGTTGCGCCTCATGCAGCTCAACGTGCGCATCGTGCTCAACGACAAGATCTTCTAGCGCCGGGCCGCGACGCATCTCCGCGACGTGTCTGCTTGACGCTGTTCCGTTTTATATTGAACCCGTGACCGCGTATCACCGACGGCAGACCGTCGTCGTCGACGTCGGCGGCGTGAAGGTGGGCGGGACACACCCGATCGTCGTCCAGTCGATGACCAACACGGACACGGCGGACGTCCGGGCGACGGCCGACCAAACCCGCGCGCTGCACGAGGCGGGCAGCGAGCTGGTGCGGGTCACCGTCAACAACGACGCGGCGGCGGCCGCGGTCCCGGCAATCGTGGCCCAGGTCGACGTGCCCGTCATCGGGGACTTTCACTACAACGGCCATTTGCTGCTGACGAAGTACCCGCAGTGCGCGACCGCGCTCGCCAAGTACCGGATCAACCCGGGGAACGTCGGCGCCAAGCGGCGCGACGAGAACTTCCGAACCATCATCGAGGTCGCGCTGGCGCACGGCAAGCCGGTCCGTATCGGCGTCAACTGGGGAAGTCTCGACCAGCAGCTGCTCACCGAGATGATGGATGAAAACGCCCGCCGGCCCGATCCGCTCGATGCGCGCGAGGTCATGCTCGAGGCGATGGTCGCGAGCGCTGCGCGCTCGGCCGAGCTGGCCGAGGAGTGCGGTCTGGCGCACGACGCCATCATTCTCTCGGCAAAGGTGTCAGGCGTGCAGGACCTGGTGGAGGTGTACCGCCGTTTGGCGGCGCGCTGCGACTATCCCCTGCATTTGGGGCTCACCGAAGCGGGCATGGGCACGAAAGGCGTCATCGCGAGCACCGCCGGACTGGCCATTCTGCTCCAGGAGGGCATCGGGGATACGATCCGCGTCTCGCTCACGCCCCGACCGGGCGGCGACCGGACGGAGGAGGTGCAGGTCGCCCAGCAGGTGCTGCAGTCGCTGGGACTACGTCACTTCGCGCCGCAGGTCTCGGCGTGTCCGGGATGCGGGCGCACCACGTCGACGTTCTTTCAGGAAATGGCGGAGCAGATCCAGGCGCACCTGAAGGAGCAGATGCCTGCGTGGCGCGCCCGCTATCCCGGCGTGGAGACCCTGCGCGTTGCGGTGATGGGGTGTGTCGTGAACGGTCCGGGGGAGTCGAAGCACGCGGACATCGGGATCTCGCTGCCCGGCACCTTCGAGGAGCCGAAAGCGCCGGTGTACGTGGACGGCCGGCTCAAAGTCACCCTCAAGGGCGAGACGATCGTTCCGGAATTCTTGAGAATCCTCGAAGAGTACATCGAGGCCCGGTACGCCTCACCACTCGTCCCGGGCTAGTCGATCCGGCTCCCGAGCGGAACGTCGCGCTCCGGGTGCACCAGCACGATGTCGCCGTCTCCCAGCACCACGCCCAGGGTGAGCACCTCGGAAAAGAAGTTCGCGATCTGGCGGGGCGGGAAGTTGACCACCGCCAACACCAGCTTCCCCACAAGATCGGCCTTTTCGTGGTACTTCGTGATCTGCGCGCTCGACGTTTTCACGCCGAGCTCACCGAAGTCGACGCGCAGCTGGTAGGCGGGCTTGCGCGCTTTGGGGAAGTCGTCGACCTGCACGATCCGGCCGACGCGGATGTCGACCTTGGCGAAGTCGTCCCAGGAAATGGGTGGCATGCGGGCTCGGTCAGGTCGGGGTCGATGAAGTCTAAGCCGGTCGATTCGTTCCATCTTGACACGGTGCAGACAGCAACGTCAATTGGGGCACCTTGCCACGGCTGAACGGGGTGCGCGTGCGGCGGTTTAACTGCGGGAGCGAGCGTTGTTGACGCATTTGCATCCGCTAGCGAGTACACTCGTCGCGGTCCCCGGCCTGGCACAGCGCTTCCATCACGAAGCCTTCTCCTACTACCACCGCCTGTCGGCCGTCCTCCAGTTCGTCACCGCCAACGTAGCGACGCCCATCTCGCTCGGCGCCGCCGCGAAGCTCGCCGGCCTCGAGCGAAAGTACTTCTCCGCCTTTTTCCACTCCAAGGTCGGCGCGACGTTCACCGAGTGGGTCCGAATCCTCCGGGTGAGTCGCGCGATGGAGTTGATGCGTCACCATGACTACTCGATCGTCCGGATAGCGTTTGCCGCGGGGTTTCGAGACGTCAGAACCTTCGAGCGGGCCTTCAAGCGCTGTGTAGGCGTCAGCCCAAGAGCCTACCGAGCGAGCGTCAGACCAGAACACGACAAGTGTCGCGAATCTCACGACTAGCGCCGCGCCATCTTCCCGCCTCGCAACGCACATTTGGTCGGCCGCATGACGAACAGCGGCGGAGCCTCAGGAGGTCACCTCATGTTGCGGCGATGCCACATACTCGTTTC
>QHTP01000136.1 GCA_003220855.1 Gemmatimonadota bacterium | reverse complement strand
ATTCTCTCTCGCTCTTGCTGGGGCTGGTGTGCGCTGCACCCGCGGCCGCGCAGGTGCGGCCGGGGATCGAGGTGCTGCTCTCGGATTCGATCGGGCTCGTGGCCGGCAAGCGCGTCGCGCTGCTCACGAACCAAACCGGGGTGGACCGCCTGGGTCAGCGCGACATCGATCTCGTGCGCGGCACCCCCGGAGTACGCCTCCTCCTGATCCTCAGCCCGGAGCATGGGCTGCGCGGCGCGGAGGATCGCCCGGGGCTCCCCGACGGAGTCGACTCCGCGTCCGGACTACCAATCTACAGCCTCTACGGCGGAACGCCCCTGTCCGCGATCGCGTTGCTCGACAGCGTCGACGTCGTGCTCGTGGACCTGCAGGACATCGGTGCCCGCTACTACAGCTATCCGACGACCGCCGTACTGCTGCTGCAGGAGGCGACGCGCCGCGGCAAACCGATGGTGGTGCTCGACCGCCCCAACCCCATCGGCGGCGTGGCCGTGCAGGGAAGCGACCCGACGACAGTCCGCGCCGTGGAGCGCGTCGGGGATTTCCTCCCGGTTCCGATGCGCCATGGGATGACGTTGGGGGAAGTGATGCGGCTCGCTAACGACTGGCTCGACATCCATGCCCGCCTCACCGTGGTGCCGGCGGCGGGGTGGCGCCGCGCGATGTACTACGACGACACCGGCCTCCCGTGGGTGCGCCCGTCGCCGAACATGCCGGATCTGGAGAGCGCCCTGCATTATCCCGGGATCTGTCTGTTCGAGGGCACGAATCTCTCAGTGGGACGCGGCACGGCGTTCGCGTTCAAGGTGATCGGCGCGCCCTGGCTCGACACCGGGGCCGTGTTGCCCCGGCTGCGTGGCGGCGGGCGGTGGGCCCAGGAAGGACTGAACGGCGTGGAAGTCTCGGGGGTCGTATTCACGCCGCGAGCGCCGACCGACGGGAAGTACGACGGGGTGGAAGTGCGGGGGATCCGGCTGCGCGTGACGGACCGGCGCCGTTACGATCCGACACGCGCGGCGGTGCTGGTGCTCACGGCGATCGAGGCGGCACATCGGGACTCGCTGCGTTTCGACGCGGCGCGGTTTGACCGGTTGGCAGAGGGTGGCGAGCTGCGTCGCGCGATCCTCGCCGCCCGCTCCGCGGACGCGGTGTGGCGGAGCTGGGAGCCGGCGCTCGTGCGGTTTCGGCGGCTGCGCGCCAAGTACTTGCTCTATTGAGACTCCGCCCCCCTCCCGCTACTTTCCCCCGGCTATGATCGTGATCCCGCAGAACGCGCGTGACGGCTTTGGGAAGTTGCTCGACCCGCTCGCCCTGCGACTGATTCGCCTGCGCGTTCGTCCCAACCTCATCACCACGCTCGGCACGCTGGTGATCTTGGCTTCGGCGGTGGCGTTCGCGCTCGGCCGGGCACGCGGGGGCGGGTTATTGCTGCTGGTGTCCGGCCTGCTCGACATGGTGGACGGTCGCGTGGCCCGACGGGGGGGCATGGTCACGACCTTCGGGGCGTTCTACGACTCGACGCTCGACCGGGTCGGTGAAGCGGCGCTGTTCTCAGGCATCGCCATCTATTTTCTGCGGGGTGGCGTCGCCCCCGAGCGCGTTACCCTGGCCGTGGCCGCATGCCTCGTCGCTCTGACGGCTTCGCTGCTCGTGTCGTACACGCGGGCCCGAGCCGAAGGGCTGGGGTTGAGCGTCAAGGTGGGCATCGCGCAGCGAGCCGAGCGCGTGCTGCTGCTCGGTGCTCCGACCCTGTTTCTCGGCGCCGGAAACCGCGGCGCGTTGTTGTTTTGGATCGTGGTGGTGCTGGCGCTCGCGACGGCGGTGACCGTGGTGCAGCGCGTGGTGTACGTAGCGCGAGTCGCCCGGGAGCCCGCCATGCCGCGCCCGCCGCGCGCTCGGGAGACGCTGCCCGGGCACGCGCCGGCCCTGCAAACTCGGAAAGGACCGTAATCGTGGCACAGCAGTCCGGCCGGGACATCGCGCCCGCCACAGGGAAACTGGGCGTGATGCTCGTGGGGTTGGGTGCGGTCTCCACGACGTTCATCGCGGGAGTCGAGAACGTGCGGCGCGGCACGGGGCTGCCGATCGGATCGCTGTCGCAGATGGGGACCATCCGGCTCGGTAAGCGCACCGAGAAGCGGAGTCCCAAGATCAAGGAATTCGTGTCCCTCGCCGAGTTGCAAGACCTGGTCTTCACGGCCTGGGATCCGATTCCGGACGACGCCTACGCCGCCGCAGTGAAGGCGGGAGTCCTGGATCGCCACGAGCACCTGGACCCGATCAAGGATTTCCTCCGAGGGATCAAGCCGCTGCCCGCCGCCTTCGATCAGCACTACGTGAAACGGCTCCACGGCACCAACGTGAAGACCGGCAAGACCAAGCGCGATCTCGCCGAGCAGCTGCGACAGGACATCCGCGATTTCAAGCGGCGCTCGGGGGCCGACCGCCTGGTGATGATCTGGGCGGCCTCGACCGAAGTGTTCCTCACGACCGGTCCCGCCCACCAGAGCCTGGCGGCGTTCGAGCGGTCGATGGAGCAGAACGACCAGGCCATCGCGCCCTCGATGCTCTACGCGTACGCCGCACTGATGGAGAGCGTGCCGTTCGCGAACGGGGCCCCCAATCTCACCGTCGACATTCCCGCGCTGCAACGCCTGGCCGAGGAGCGCACGCTTCCCATCGGGGGCAAGGACTTCAAGACCGGCCAAACGATGATGAAGACCGTGCTGGCGCCCGCGTTCAAGGCGCGCATGCTGGGCCTGGCCGGCTGGTACTCGACCAACATCCTCGGCAATCGGGACGGCGAAGTGCTGGACGATCCCGAGTCGTTCAAGACCAAGGAGGAATCGAAGCTCGGCGTGCTCGAATACATCCTCCAGCCCGACCAATATCCCGAGCTGTACGGCAACGTGTTTCACAAGGTGCGGATCAACTACTACCCGCCACGGGGGGACAACAAGGAGGGCTGGGACAACATCGACATCTTCGGGTGGCTCGGCTACCCGATGCAGATCAAGGTCGACTTCCTCTGCCGCGATTCGATCCTCGCGGCGCCCATCGTCCTCGACCTCGCGCTGTTCTTCGATCTGGCGCAGCGGGCGCGGCTGTCGGGCATCCAGGAGTCCACCTCGGCATCGAATACTACGAGAAGGCGTGAGCGCCGCGCAGTACGCAGTCACGGCCGCCGGGGTCGCCGCTATCATCTGGGTCCTGTGGTATTTCCTGCCGTCCAAGCGCTCGGCCGCGGCCGCCGCTAGCGTCGTGGGCGTGCAGGAGGTGCGCATCACAGGGGCGGAGCGTCGGCCCGCCACCTCACCCCACGAGCACCATGAGTAACGCCCGCATCCTCCTCCCCATCGAAGGCATGAGCTGCGCGGCGTGCGCCGCGACCGTGCAGGAAGCGCTCGGCAGCGCGGACGGCGTCACGAGCGCGACCGTGAATTACGCCACCGGCACAGCGGCCGTGGACTACGACGACGCCCGGACGCACGTCGCCGACCTGATCCAGACCGTCCGGAGCGCGGGCTACGACTGTGGCAAGGCGAGCGTCACGTTCACCGTCGACCAGCTCCACTACGCGCCCAGCGTCGCCCCGCTGGAGCAGGGGCTGCGCCGCGTGCCCGGCGTGGTCCGCGCCGCCGCCAACCAGGCGACCGAGGCCGTCACCGTGGAATACATCCCTGGCACCACGACCGCGGAAGATCTCGAGTGTGCGGTCGCGGTGGCTGGGTTCCAGGTGGCCGAGCCGATCGCCGCCGAGGACCCCCTCGAGCGCGAGCGGCTGGCGCGGCAGCGTGAGGTCCGCACGCTGGCAGGGAAGTTCGCGGTCGCGGCCGTCGCCACGGTGGTGACCATGCTCGGATCCATGCTCCTCATGAGCGGTCACGCCGACACGACGCTCAGGAACTTCGACCTCCTGGGGCGGATGCTGATGCCCTTGGCACTGCGGCTCGAGGCGGCGCTCCCCGGCGTGAGCGCGATCGATCCCTACTGGATCAAACTGGCGCTCGCCCTGCTGACGCTCCCGGTCGTCGTCTGGTCCGGGCGGCAGTTCTATCGCGGCGCGTGGAGTGGGTTCAAGCACCGTACCGCGGACATGAACGCGCTCATCGCGGTGGGCACCGGCGCGGCATACCTGTACTCCCTGGTGGCCACGTTCGCCCCGGGCACGTTCGCGGCCGCGGGGCGCGACGCGGACGTGTATTACGAGTCCGTGTGCGCCATCATCGCCCTGATCCTGCTGGGCCGGCTGCTCGAAGCGCAGGCCAAGGGGCGTACCTCGCAGGCGATCCGCCGCCTCGCGGGGCTGCGGGCCAAGACGGCCCACGTCGTGCGCGACGGCAGGGAGGTCGAGATCGCGGTCGAGGCGCTGGTGCCGGGCGATCTCGTGATCGTCAAGCCGGGTGAGAAGATTCCGGTCGACGGAGTGGTGACGGAGGGCGCCTCGGCGGTAGACGAGTCGATGATCACGGGCGAGGCGATGCCGGTCGGGAAGAAGATCGGCGACGAGATCATCGGGGCGACCCTGAACACTACCGGGAGCGTCACGTTCCGGGCGACGCGCGTCGGGAAGGATTCCGCCCTAGGCCAGATCG
Source organism: Gemmatimonadota bacterium (assembly GCA_003220855.1). Taxonomy (GTDB): domain Bacteria; phylum Gemmatimonadota; class Gemmatimonadetes; order Gemmatimonadales; family GWC2-71-9; genus AG41. Next base: position 5,527 of record QHTP01000136.1, on the reverse strand, counting down.
TCCAGCTCGTCGAAGACGCCCAGGCGACGAAGGCCCCGATTCAGCGACTCGCGGACCGGGTGGCAGGGGTATTCGTTCCGGTCGTGATCGCCCTGGCGATTGCGACGTTCGTGCTGTGGTTCGACGTCGGCCCCGATCCCGCGCTGGTGTTCGCCACGGTGGCGCTCGTGACCGTGCTCATCATCGCCTGCCCCTGCGCGCTGGGGTTGGCGACGCCCACCGCCATCCTCGTGGGGACGGGGAAGGCGGCCGAGCATGGCATTCTCATCCGCAGCGGCGAAGCGCTCGACCGCCTGGCGGGCGTGCGCACCGTGCTGCTCGACAAGACCGGAACCATCACGGAAGGGCGGCCTACGGTCACGCACATCATCACGGCCAAGCGACCCGACGGGACACCGCTCGCTCCCACCGAGGTGCTGAAATGGGCGGCGGCCGTCGAGCAGCGCTCGGAGCATCCCCTCGCGGTCGCCGTCACTAGGGCGGCCAAGGACCGCCAGATCGAGGTGCTGCCGGTCGAGAAGTTCGCCGCCATGGAAGGGCGGGGAGTGCGTGGCACGGTCGACCGGCGCATCATCGAGGTGATCTCGTTGCGGCACGCCCGGGAGCGGAGCCTCGAGCTCGGCAGCCTGGGGCAGGACGCCGACCGGCTGGCCGCCCAGGGACGTACGCCGATGATCGTCGTCGTCAACAACACGGTGCACGCCGTGATCGCCGTGTCCGACCCGATCCAGCCGACCGCCAGGGACGCGATTGCCTACTTGAAAGGGATGGGCCTCGCCGTGTGCATGATTTCAGGAGACTCGAGGCGCGGCGCTGAGGCGGTGGCGCGCGAGGTCGGGATCGACGAGGTGGTGGCCGAAGTGCTGCCGTCGCAGAAAGCGGACATCGTGAGGAAGCGCCAGCGCCAGGGCCAACGCGTGGCCATGGTGGGCGACGGCATCAACGACGCGCCCGCGTTGGCGCAGGCCGACGTGGGGATCGCGATCGGGACCGGAACGGACGTGGCCATGGAAGCGTCGGACGTGACGCTGATCCGGGGCGACCTGCGCGGCGTGGTCACCGCGATTCAGCTGTCGCGCCGCATCATGCGGACCATCAAGTTGAATCTCTTCTGGGCCTTCGTGTACAATGCCATCGGTATCCCGATTGCCGCGGGGGCGCTGTATCCCGCGTTCCACGTCCTACTCTCGCCCGTGCTCGCGAGCGCGGCCATGGCGTGGTCGAGCCTGAGCGTGGTGCTGAGCAGCTTGACCCTGCGGCGTTTCAAACCGGTCTGGGTATGAGATACTTCCACCGAACGACCATGAGTCCCGACGACGTGCTCGCGCAGGCCAAGGCGTTCTTCGGCACCCGCCTGGCACCGGCCGACGAGGGCGCTCGGCGGCGCAGCTACGCCGGGGCACTGGGCCGCATCACCGTCGCGGCCCGGCCCGAGGGCGGGCACTATACACTGGTGCAGGTCACGACCGATCAGGTGGGCGAATCGGAGCTCGACCGTCTCGCCAAACGGTTTCTCGCGGAGGTGCACAAGCAGGTCGAGCCGGGTCACGAGCTGCGAGGCGCGTACTAGCCCGCCACGCGTGCGCCGTATCCCGCTCGCTCGATGGCCGCAATCAGCTGGTCGGTCGTGGCCGCGTCGTCGTCGAAGTCCACCTCGGCCTCCCCGGCCTGGAGATCCACGACGGCGGAATACACGCCGCCCGCCCGCTTGAGCGCCTGCTCGACCTTCGCCTGGCAATGCCCGCACGTCATGCCGCTCACGCGCAGTTTCAACGTCGCCATACGGCCTCCTGTGTGACCCCGGGGCATGGCCCCGCGGTTGGACGCCCACTACAATTTACGTCATGCCATCGCGCGCCGCACCGACCACGCAGTCGCCGCCCGTCCCGGCGGGTCTGACGCGCGATCAGCTGCTCGACATGTATCGCTACCTGCGGCTCACGCGGACCCTGGAGGAGCGGCTGGTGGCCCTGTACCGGCAGAGCAAGGTCATCGGGGGCCTGTTCCGCTCGCTCGGCCAGGAGGGGGAGTCGGTCGCGTCGGCGTACGCCCTCGACCGGGGCCGCAACCGGGACGTGCTGTCTCCCCTGATCCGTAACCTGGGCTCGATGCTGGTAATGGGGGCGCAACCGATTCAGATCCTGCGCCAGTACATGGCCAAGGCCGAGAGCCCGACGCGCGGGCGCGAGCTGAACGTCCACTTCAACGACCTCGAACGGGGCTACCTGGGTCAGATTTCGCACCTGGGGGACATGGTCCCTGTGATGGCGGGCATCGCCTTGACGTTCAAGCTGCGCGGGGAGCCGCGGGTGGGGCTCGTCTACATCGGGGATGGGGCGACCTCGACCGGTACCTTCCACGAGGGTCTGAACTTCGCGGCCGTGCAGCGGGTGCCCCTGGTGGTGATCGTGGAATACAACCGCTGGGCGTACTCGACGCCCCCCGAGAAACAATTCGCGGTCAAGGACCTGGCGGAGAAGGCGAAGGGATACGGCGTCCCGGGTGTGACGGTGGATGGGAACGACGTGCTCGCGGTGTACGAGGCGACCAGGTTCGCCGTCGAGCGGGCGCGCGGCGGCCACGGCGTGCACGTCATCGAGGTGAAAACGTACCGCCGCAAAGGCCACGCCGAGCACGACGACCAGCACTACGTACCCAAGGACGAGCTCGACTGGTGGGCGAAGGAGAACGACCCAGTCGACCGCTACGTGAAGCGGCTGCTCCAGAGCGAATGGGTCGAGGAGCGCGAGCTGCAGGCGATCGACGAGCGGACGAAGGCGGAGATCGACCAGGCGACGGACGCGTGCGTCGACGAGCCCCTGCCGCCCGGCGACTCGGCTCTGGAGGGCGTGTACGCCAACCCGCCCGCTCTGACGCCACACTGGTACCGGACACTGTGATGGCCGAGGTCACCTACTTGGAGGCGCTGCGCCAGGGCTTGTGGGAGGAGATGGAGCGCGATCCGCGCGTCTTCATCCTGGGGGAGGACGTCGGCGCCTATGGCGGTGCCTTCAAGGTGACCGATGGATTTGCGAAGCAGTTCGGCGAGGAGCGTGTGATCGACACGCCGATCTCGGAGGCGGCGATCGTCGGCGCGGCGGCGGGTGCGGCCCACATGGGGATGCGGCCCGTCGCGGAGATGCAGTTCATCGACTTCATCTCGTGCGCCTACGACATGCTGACCAATTACGTGGCGACCGCGCGCTATCGCGCTGGGCTCGCGACCCCGATGGTGGTGCGGGGGCCGTGCGGCGGCTACGTGCGGGGCGGCCCGTTCCACTCGCAGAACCCGGAGGCCGCGTTCTTCCATACCCCGGGTCTGAAGATCGTCTATCCGGCCACCGCACGCGATGCGAAAGGCCTGATCAAGGCGTCGATCCGCGACGACGACCCCGTCATCTATCTCGAGCACAAGTGGCTCTACCGCCGGATCAAGGAGCAGCTCCCGGAGGGTGAGGATCTGCTCACGCCGATCGGCGAGGCACGGCTCGCCCGCGAAGGGAAGGACCTGTCGATCGTCACCTACGGGGCGACGGTGTGGAAGGCGCTCGAGGCGGCGGAGCAGCTCGCCAAGGACGACGGGCTGTCGGTGGAGGTGCTCGACCTGCGGACGTTGTTGCCGATGGACGACGCCGCGATCATGCGGACGGTCGAGAAGACGAACAAGGTGTTGATCGTGCACGAAGACACCCGCACCGGGGGTGTGGCCGGCGAGATCGCGGCGCGCATCAACGAGCAGGCGTTCGCGTGGCTCGACGGACCGATCATGCGCGTGACGGCGCACGACGTGCCCCTGCCGTACGCGCCGACGCTCGAGGACTTCGTGCTGCCGCAGACGGAGGATATCGTCAAGGCGGCGCGATGGCTGGCGGCGTATTGAGGAGACTGCATGGCTCGGATTGACGTGTTGATGCCCCAGATGGGCGAGTCGATCGCCGAGGGCACGCTCAGCAAGTGGCTCAAGCACCTCGGCGACGAGGTCAAGCGCGACGAGCCGCTGTTCGAGATCTCCACCGACAAGGTGGACGCGGAGATTCCCGCTCCAACGGCCGGCGTGCTCGCCGAGATCAAGGTGCAAGAAGGGCAGACGGTCCCGGTGCAGACGCTCGTGGCGGTGATTGAAACGGACAAGAGCGTTGCGACGACTGGGGCCCCCTCCGCGGCAGCCCAGCGGGCACCTGCCGCGGCTCCGACGGCACCCCCCGTGGCAGCAGCCCAGCGGGCCCCCGCTGCTCCGGGGGGCGCCGTCGTCGCCGCGCCGAAGGGCGGGGACGGGGGCGAGACCGCCGAGGAGCGGCTACGGCGCAAGTCGACGCCCCTGGTCCGCAAGATTGCGGCGGAGCATCAGGTGGACATCGCCACCATCCCGGGAACCGGCTTCGCGGGTCGCGTGACCAAGCAAGACATCCTGGGTTACATCGAGCGGTCACCGACGGCGCCGGTGGCGCCGGGAGCCCCAACCCCTAGCCCCCAGCCCCTGGCCCCAGCCGTCGAGCCGTGGCCCGGCGACCGGGTCGAGCCCTTCTCCAAGATCCGCAAGATCACCGCCGATCACATGATCATGTCGCGGCGCGTGTCGGCGCACGTGACGAGCTTCTTCGAGGTCGATTACAGCCGCGTCGCCGAGCTGCGCAGGAAGCATAAGGCGACCGGTGCGGAGCGCGGCGCGAACCTCACGTACCTCGCGTTCATCGCGAAGGCGTGCGCCGAGAACCTGCGCAAACACCGGATCGTGAACGCAGCGGTCTCGGGCGACACCATCATCTACCGTCAGGACGTGAACATCGGGATCGCCGTGGCGCTCGACTGGGGGCTGATTGTTCCGGTGGTGAAGCGTGCGGACGAGCTGTCGCTGTCGGGGCTCGCGCGCGCGATCAGCGATCTGGGTGAGCGCGCACGCACCAAGAAGCTGTCGCCCGACGAGATCCAGCGCGGCACCTTCACCATTACCAATCCCGGCGTCTTCGGATCGTACGCCGGGGCGCCCATCATCAATCAGCCCCAGGTCGCCATCCTCGGGGTGGGGGCGATCGAGAAACGTCCCAAGGTCGTCACGCTGCCCGACGGCACCGACACGATCGCGATCCGCACGATGGGCATGGTCTCCATGTCCTACGACCACCGCGTCGTGGACGGCGCCGACGCGGATCGGTTCCTCGCCGACGTGAAGCGGACGCTCGAGAACTTCCCCGACGGAGCGATCTAGCATGCCCAAGGTGCTCACGGCCGCGCGCGTGCGCGTGCCGCCGACCAACGAGGCGGACTACCTCGCCACGTTGCGTGAGCTGTGCCAGTTCGCCGACGCCCGCGGCCAGCGCATCTGGCTGTTCCGCAACGCCAAGGATCCGCAGCTGTTCACGGAGTTCTCCGAGAGCCAGACGGAAATGTCGCACCGCGCCCAGGCGTCCCGGCTCCCCGAAGAGATCAAGCTCGAGAGGCGCCTGCAGGGGCTGGGCACATACGCCGCCGACGCCTGGGAGCTGTGGACCGAAGTGTCGCTCGCGGCCGGGGCGGAAGCGTAGGCGGC
>QHTP01000135.1 GCA_003220855.1 Gemmatimonadota bacterium | reverse complement strand
GCCTGCACCGGACGTGCTCGTCCCTTCAAACGACGCCCACTGACCGACCTTCGCGTCGCCGAGGGCCTTGCAGACATCCGCCAGGTCCGTCGCGGTCTGGGCGGAGAGCGCGGGCGTGACGAGGGCGCCCAGCGCGAGCGCGGTGATCAGTGGGGCTGGCGTTCGCATAGCGAAGCTCCGAAATGAGTGGTCGTTAGATTTACCCGGGCTGAGAGCCCGCGCTCGGCGTGGTGTGCGTCCTGTAAGGACGCACCAACGGCCGAGCGCGCCCTCTCAGGGCGCGAACAAACGATAGACCGAAGACCGCTCCTCGCGAAAGGGACCGGTTGACCCGCATCGCCCTGGCAACGTATTCGAAGCTCCCGACGCTGAACGATGACGACTGCCTGCTCATCCCAACCCTCGCCGCGCTCGGCGTGACGGCCGTGCCGGCCGTGTGGGACTCGGGACACGTGTGCTGGGACGAGTTCCAGGGCGTGCTGATACGCTCCTTGTGGGATTACCACCTCCGTGCCCCCGAGTTCCTCGACTGGATCGCGCGGCTCGAGCGCGCTCCCGTTGCCGTGTGGAATCCCGGCGACCTGCTCCGCTGGAACCATCACAAGCGCTATCTGCAAGACCTGGCGGCGCAGGGCATCGCCACCGTGCCGACACGCTGGCTTCCGCGGGGCGAAGCGGCCGACCTCCGGGCCCTGCTCGCCGACGCGGGATGGCGGGAAGCCGTAGTCAAGCCCGCGGTGTCGGCGAGCGCGTTCGGGACCTGGCGCACCTCGACCGGGACCGCGACCGGGGAGCAGTCGCGCCTCGACGCGCTGCTGCGCATAGCGGACGTGATGGTGCAGCCGCTGCTACCCGACGTGGCCGACGCCGGGGAGTGGTCTCTGGTGTTTCTCGGGCGTCGCTTCAGCCACGCGGTCCTCAAGCGGCCGGCGCCGGGGGATTACCGCGTGCAATGGGAGTTCGGCGGGTCGGCCGAGTCCGAGCGCACGATGTCCAGGTCGATACGGCGGCCCCCGACGCGATGCACGAAAGAGCGGTCCACCTTGATCCCCTGGAGGGGTACGCGCGGCAGATAGCTCGGCGACGAGTATCCGGTGCCGAAGTCATCCATGTGCAGCTCGACACCGAGCTCCCGCAGCCGACGGAGCTGGGCCACCGACGAGTCCGGCATCGCGATGGCGCAGGCATCGCATGCGGCCGTCGCGGCCCGGCCGGTGAGTCACTCCGCCTTGAGTCGGAACGCCACGACGTAATCGCCCACGCCGAACGCGCCGCCCCCGCCGACCGCGATCGCGACGAATTGCTCGCCCGAGGGGAGCTGGTAGCTCATGGGTGTGGCCTTGCCGCTCTCGGGGAGCGGGCCGCGCCACAGCTCGCGCCCCGTCTCGATGTCGTAGGCATGGAGCCAACGGTCCAGTGCGGCTCCGAGGAATATGATTCCCCCCGCGGTGATTATCGGCCCGCCCAGATTGGGCGAACCCCACTCGGCCGGGACCGTGGCGGCCTGCTCCGCCGGCAGCGGTCGCGTGAACGACCCCAGCGGCACCTCCCACAACCGGTGACCGGTCTTCAGGTCGATAGCGACCAACGTCCCGAAGGGAGGCGCGGTGCACGGCAGGCCGGACGGGCTCAAGATCATGCGGCGCCGCATGACGTAGGGCGTCCCCCACATGCCGTTGTACTCGTAGTCGCGACCCAGCCGCTTGTCCTCCGTCATGGCCCGCTCGTGATCGAACTGCTCCCGGGGGATCAGCTGCACCACGGCCGCGATCCGGTTCACGGGCACGATGGCGATCTGGCGCACCGGGTCCACCGCCACGCCGCCCCAGTGCGCCCCGCCGATGTTGGACGGCAGCACGAAGGTCCCGCGCACGCTGGGCGGCGTAAAGATCCCTTCGTTGCGCAGACTGTCGATCGCCGCATGGCAAGCAGCCCGGTCTGCGTCGGTCACGCCCCACACCTGCTCGAGCGTGAACCGATTCGGGCTCAGGGGCGCAATCACCTTGGGGAAGGGCTGCGTAGGGGACGCCTGTTCACCCGGGATGTCGCTCGAGGGGACCGGACGTTCCTCCACGGGAAAGATGGGACGCCCGTTCTCGCGATCGAGCACGAACAGCATGCCGGTTTTCGTGGCCTGCAGCACGGCGGGGACCTTGGCCCCGTCGTGCGTGACGGTGACGAGCAGCGGCGGCGACGCGTTGTCGTAGTCCCACAGATCGTGGTGCACGGTTTGAAACGCCCACACCAGTTGGCCGGTGGAGGCGCGCAGGGCTACGATCGAGTTGGCGTAGCGGTTACGCCCGAGACGGAGCACGCCGTAGTAGTCGGGGGCCGCACTGCCGGTGGGGATGAAGACGAGATCGCGCGCGGGATCCGCCACCAGGATCGACCAGGCGTTGGCGGCACCGCTCTTCTGGGCTAATGCGCCATGCCACTCGCCGTAGGCCGGGTCGTTGGGATCTTGCGGAATCGGATCCCAGGTCCACTTGAGGGCCCCGGTGCGGGCATCGTAGGCGCGCACCTCGCCGCTCGCCGGGTCGGGCCGGCTGTTGTCGGCGATCGAAGAGCCGGTGATCACCACGCCCTTCACGACGAGGGGGGGCGACGTCATCGAATACGCGGCCGGCTCGAACGGCGCGATCCGCAGCCCTGCCTTAAGGTCGACGATTCCGCTCCGACCGAATCCGGCGCAGGGCCGCCCGTCGCGAGCGTCGAGCGCGATGAGCTGCGACTGCGCCGTGGCCACGAAGATGCGGCGGCGGCACGCGGTGCCGGCGGCCGCGGACTCGTCGAGCCAGGTGGAGACGCCGCGGCTCGCGAAGTCCCCGTAGCGCACGTCGCGCTTGATCTTGGGATCGAACACCCAGCGCTCCCGACCGGTGGCGGGGTCAAGCGCGATCACCCGGCCCAGCGGGGTGCCGACGTACATCACGCCGCCCACCACTAGCGGAGTCGCTTCGAACGAGGTCGGCTTGTCGGTCTTGAACGCGGCACCGGTCTCGCCGGTGCGATACATCCACGCCGGCTCAAGGCGGGCGACGTTCGCGCGGGTGATCACCGTGGCGGGCGAATAGCGGGTGCCCTGCGGGTCGCGGCCGTAGGCGGGCCAGTCCGCCGGGGTTGGGGGCGCCTGGAGGGCGAGCAGCGCGAGCAGCGCGAGCAGCAGTGGGGCGGCGGGCACGGACATCTCCAAGGGTGACAGGTCGTGCAACCCTACGGGGACGGCCGGGAAACTACGTCAGACGGGAGCGGCGCGTGTGACGCCGCTAGGGAGACGGTGTCGTGGTCGACGCGCCCCTCGCACAAGCGGGCACGGCTTCCCGCGTGGCGGGCGGTAGCGGCGTCGAGCCGACGAACACGGCGCACTGCTCGGTCGTGTTCGGATTCGTCATCGACGCCGTCCACCCGTCCCCCGTCAGCGTGATCGCCGGCGGTTGATTGCCGACGGAGAAATGGTAGTCCGGGCCTAGGTCGGGCGTGTACTTGGCGTGATCGATGAGATAGTTCTCTTCGGCCGTCACGAGGTTGCGCAAGTCCGACTTCATGGCCGCGACCAGGGCCCGCTCTTTGGTGTTGATGAGCTTGGGGACGGCGATCGTGGCGACGAGCCCGATGATGGCCACTACGATCAGCAGCTCGATGAGCGTAAAGCCGTTGCGTTTCATACCGACCCACTAAGGATGCCGGACGCCGGGGAAAGTGGCAAGGTGCGTGCCGCCGGGGGGTGGGGATTTCCGGGGCGGGCGCTCGGCAGCTAAGTTGAGTCTCGGCGGCCAGCGACCGTGGCGGAACTGGTAGACGCGCAGGACTTAGGATCCTGTGGGGCAACCCGTGGGGGTTCGAGTCCCTCCGGTCGCATCGCGCATCGCACTCGTTGTACGCTAGGGCTCTCGCTGCGGCCGCTCCAGCAGCCCGGCCAGGCCGGGAGGCGCCTGCGCGTCGAACAGATCCTTCGGGTGTGCCACGACGATCGAGCGCAACCCTGGCGCTCCCGGGCCGCCCGACAGGCCCGTAGCTCCGTCATGGCCTGACACCCCGTCGGTGCCGCCTGCGCAGGGCTGATTGTTCGCATCGAACAAACCCTGGCCTCCCATACCGCCACGACCTCCCTTCCCGCCGGACCCTCCCGATCCGCCGGTCCCACCCCAGCTGCGACCGTCCACGAGGTTGGCGAGGAGCGGCCGGTCTTCGGGAACGACGATGGTGATGCGGCCGCCGCTACCGCCGTCGCCCCCCGCGCGGCCGTCGCTCCCGCTCCATCCCGGAAAGCCTGCTTGCCCGGGGCACCCCGGAGCTCCCGGAGCACCGTCCATTCCGTCCGTGCCCGCGAGCCCCGCACCACCCTCGCCTCCCTGCGAATCCACCGTCAACCAATGCGCTGGCGGGACGCTGCTCGCGTCGCCTAAGACGTAGCGGGGCGGAGCCGTGCCCACCTGGATTCCGGCGACATATAACTTGTCGTAGAACGGCGAGCGTAGCATCGCGAGTCGTATGGTCACGTCCGGCCCAGCGAATCCTCTCGTCCCTCCCAATCCTCCTGGCGCGCCCCAGAACGCGAACGTGTGGGGCATGCACGCGTAGTTAGGCGGGACGACGACCGAGCTCGTGACGCTCGGCTTGGACCGCAGCGTCGCCGAGAGGCGGAAGCCGGTGGACGCCGTCGCGAGCGGGTCCGGCTCGGTCACCCAGTCACCGTTCTCCCGCGACACCGCATCTGGACTTTTCCGGTCGAGGAACACCACGTGCAAGCGCGGCGGATGCGTCTTCTCGTAAGAGCGCGCGAACGGGACGCGCGACCCATCGTCCAACACCGCCTCGTACTTCGCGGGGATCGTGGCGCCGGGGCACCCTCCCCGGATCCCGGGATGATCCGGATCGCCCGGATCTGCGCGATGAGGCTGGGGTCGGGAGCGAAATCGGCGGGCGGGGCGTGAGCGCAGCCTTGAAGTAGCACGGTCTCGGCAACCACAAGCAAGATCAGTCGCGTACGCATTCGCGCCTCGCGCATGCGAGTCTTTCACACACTACGCAGATTGACAGACGGCTGCTGTTCCATCTGGAAGACTCGAACGCCGCTCGAACATCGCGAGATGTCCCGCTCGGTGCAATAGTCGACATCCCATCTTGTCGGGGCGCAAGGAATTCTTCCGAGTGTTCGACGAGATGGACGCAGGCCGAACCCTCACCTCCCGAAAACAATGCGCCGCCGCCAGGCGTGCGGTCCTGGACGGCGGACGCAAAGCGGCGATGGTCCGACGGCCCGACCATACGCCAGTGCATCTCTACAGCAGGTGTTACAACACAATCATCGCCTGCGGGACCAAACTGCACAAGATGCACATCAGGGTCTACGACACCCGTGAATCAGCGGGGCGCGGCCCGCCGGGCGCCCGCGTCCCTCCCCGCGGCAGGCACGCGCACGATGGCCCAGCCCAGGCCGGCGATGCGCAGAATGACCTCGCTCAAGCGCGCGAAATCCACCGGCTTGGTCAGGAAGCCGTCGGCGGCGAGCGTCGCAAGCTGCTCATGCTCGGCATCGGACCCGGTGAGCACCACCACCGGTAGCTCGTGCCAGCGCGGCTCCTCGCGGATGCGCAGCAACACGTCGCGGCCGTCCAGGTGGGGGAGCTTCAAGTCGAGCAAGACGAGGTCGGGCCGCGGCACGCCGTGATGCGGGCCCTCGCGTCGCAGGAACGCGAGCGCGTCGACGCCGTCCGCCACGACCCAGAGCCGGTTCTGCACCTTGCCGCGTCCCAACCCGCGCCGCGTCAACTCCACGTCGGCAGGATCGTCTTCGACCAACAGGATGTTGATCGGTGTCGGGCCGCGCATGGCGCTCAACTTAAGTGCGCGGCCCGGCGCGGCTCAAGGGGCGCCGCCCACTGTGCCCGCGGACCTCGCCTCCGGCTCGACGCGACTGCCCTTCGCCACCTGCGGCGTACCCTGCATCGCCTCTTCGACCAGGCGCCACAGCGTGTCGAGTGACAACGGCTTGAGCACGAAGCGCTCGGATTCGAGGAACAGGTCCATGCTGCGCGGATCGGGCAGTGGCTCCGACGCAATCAGCACGAAGCGGCCGCGCAGCTCCGGTCGCACGATCATCGCCTGACGCCACAGCCACAGCCCGCCGTGCTCGGGCATGTTCAAGTCCGTGACGACGACGTCGCACGACTGTCGCCGCAGCGACGCAAGCGCCTCCGCGGCATCTGTCGCGGTGGTCACGGCGCAGCCACGTCGCGCCAGCGAGCGCGCGATCGCCTCGCGCATCGCCGGGTTGTCGTCCACCATCAGCACCGACCACGTCTTCCTTGGGATTGTCATGTCAGATCTCGCTGGCTACCTCCCCACATGAACCGTAGTTCCGCCGCCGCGCACTCGACAAGTGTTGCAGCAGTGCAGCGCGGCATCCCTTGTGCCACCAGGACTGGCATCGCGGCGCTCTCGTGGAACGGTGATTGCCATCGCACCGAACCCTCCAACTCTCGTCCGAAATGGGGTTGACGCCGGGCGAGCCCAGGGGCCAACCTAGGGCGGCCAGTGGCGGAGCTGCGGACCTCGATGAACCCATCTGTTCCTGTTCAGGAGCTGCAGCTCGCATGGGCGCGGCTGCGCGTGGAGGCCGACGTGGGGCTGCGCCGCGGGGCGTGGTACCGCGTCACGCGCTTCACGCCGTCGGAAGTCTTCTTGGACATCCAGCGTTCTCCCATCGGCGTGCCGCGACGCTTAGTCGAGGTGGTGCTCGGCCGGCCGCTGCGCTGGTCCGTGGTCCCCCGGCCGCGGGACGCCAGCAAGCTGCCGCCGCAGCTGGGGGCTCCCTACGCCGTCTGCCCCGTGTGCCGCACCCGGGCGCCGCTCGAGGGACGGCCCGGCAAGATGGCGTGCCCCAAGTGCCAGGGGATGTTTGGCGTCGCGTGGGAGGAGCGCTACCTGACGAAGAGCGAGACGAAGGACGAGGAGTAGGTCGACCCGCCGCGCTTACAGGGAGAGTTTCGTGAGGACGTCGGCAATCAGCTCACCCTCGTCCAGCGTCAGGGCGTCCCACACGCCGACGCGTCCGTCGGCGCGCAGCACCTCGTAGAGCGCCCGACCCGCCGGACGACCTTCCGCGGCCGCCCAGCGCGGGCGCGCCACCCAGAACCCGGACGTCCCGTCGGCGAGATCGCGGTAGCAGTGCGCGATCCGACTCGCCACATCGCCCGCGGCGAGGTCCTTGGGGAGCAGATGCTGCCGCTCTACCAGGGCCGCTGCGACTTTTTCTACCAGATTGTCCGCACGCGGGGTCGTCGTCATGGCGAGTCGCCGATGGGTGACATTGCCGAGGATAGCCGCGGAAGCGCCCCGGTAACGCTCGCGGGCTTGACAACCAGTGGCCAAGTGCACAAACTGCACAGGGCAGGCATGACGCCAGGGTTACCCGCATCCCGAAGAAGAAGCTGCTGCTCGCCTCGCAACGCATCGAAATTGGCGCCCTCCTTCAA
>QHTP01000134.1 GCA_003220855.1 Gemmatimonadota bacterium | reverse complement strand
TCAGTTTCTTGGCTTGGCCATCCTTGTCTTTCCGCTGTTCTTAGTTTGGCAGCTCTATCAAATGAACTTGCAGCTTGAAGAGGAGTTGGAGGAAAAGCTCGAGTTGATGGTGAAGGCCATGGAGGCCCGGGATCCATATACGTCGGGGCACTCCCGGAGGGTGGCGGAATACGCGGTCTGCATCGGTCGAGAACTGAGGTTATCAGCGGGAGACCTGGATGTCTTGAAGCGGGCTGCCCTACTGCATGACGTCGGGAAAATCTACGAGGAATTCGCTCCCCTTCTGCGTAAAGACGGGAGGCTGACTCTCGAAGAACGCATGGTGATGCGTACGCACGTTGTGCGAAGCGCGCAGCTCGTGTCGACCGCTGCGCGGCTCCGTGGTACGGTGGAGCGAATCATACGACATCATCACGAAAACTTCGATGGGTCTGGCTACCCTGATGGTTTGGCAGGCGAGCACATTCCGGTCGGCGCGCGCATTATCATGGTCGCGGACACTCTAGACGCTATGACCACGGACCGTCCTTATCGCAAAGCGCTCGGTCTTCCCCTGGCGCTAGAAGAGCTCGAACGGCATTCTGGTAGGCAGTTTGACCCTGAGTTAGTGCGACTGGTCGCCAAGTCCGCGAGTATTCGGGCCCTGCTGCTATCTGAACGACCGATGAGAGTCGAAACGCCTCCTGCTCCAGCCAAGGGCCAACCAATCGCTTGGGCGGCCCGCGTCACCCGGTAGTTCGCGATTCTCCTGGTGAAATATTGGGCAACGATGCGCAGGTCATTCTCCACAAAGACAACCCCACCGGGCTATGGAGTTGGGTGACGCATTGCAAGGCGTGCCTGCATCGAAGCGGCAGAGGGTTTCAGGAATCCTTGGGATTCGAGGGAGATCCTCAACCCTACCGCCTCGGGCTCGTCGAGGAGCCTCAATTCAGAAAGCGTGGCGTCAGTCTGATACCCCAATCTCCGATGCTCGAGCCAGGCGTAGGCGGCGAGGACTTGGGCGAACGAAGTCGTCCGGCCCCTGGGAAACTCTGCCCAAGTTCGATCTGCCAGTGCTGCGGCTTTTTCCTCGCCCAGAACGTGCGCCGCGTGTCGTATCTTTAGCTTCTGGAGCATTCCTTTCTCGGGCACTGCTTGTTCTCTTCCGGCCACAAGGGACTCTACGCTCTCGATGTTTCTCATAGCGAGAAGCAAGTCGCCACTCATCAGGGCGAGATTGGCGCATTCGCAGAGAAGTGTCACGTTCACGCGCCAGCTGTGCTCCGCCTTGTTCCAGGATCGAGCGGCCTCTGTGCATTGACGGGCATTTTGGGGTTCGCCGAGAATGAGCCAGACTTCAGCCAGATTCAAATAGGCGTAGGGCAGCACCGGCTGTCTGAGGGCGCGCGTCCCTAAGTTGACGGCTGTTTCCCCCCATCGGATGGCCTCCCGGAAGCGGCCCCGAAGCATGTGGAGGACACAAAGGTTCGAAGCCGTAAGTGATTCTCGGGAGTCATCACCGAGCTTGCGCACCAACCGTAGAGCCTTGTCGAACGAAGCCTCGGCCGAGGCGAACTCGAACGAGTGATACTGGCAGACACCCAACGCGTTGTAAGCAAGAGCAAGCATCACGGCGTTAGGCGATTCGTGGTGAAGGAGTTCGAGTGCGCTCCCAAGCGATCGTTTGGCTGCTTCGAAGTCCCCGAGGGAGTGGCGACAGTAGCCCTGCGCATAGTGTGCCATAGGGGTCTCTTGCGCAGGCTGGGACCTTGCGAGCAGGGTTTCGACCTCTCGTTCTGCCTTGTCAAGTCTATCCTGATCGCCAATTTCAGTTCCGGAACGCGCGTACTCGAGCAAGGCGACGGCGACAAGGTCGGGGTCTCCGACGGCCTGCGCCGCTTCTAAGGCCCTTGAGGCAACCTCCATGTATCTCTGTCCACCCTGCCGATGTAGCAAGTATTCCGCTGCAGCCTCCATGCAGCAAACCTCGGCGTACTCTCGTGAGGAAAGGGGCAAGTCTCGCGGAAGCGCGTCAAGGAGAGTGAAGGCCTCATCAGCTCTTGACTGATGCAATAGAGCTCTGGCGAGCAGTAAACGAAGCCTTCGACCTTCTCCGCCAAGTACACGGTCGAGACTCAAGACGGCTTTGAGTATTTGCTCGGCCTCGTACGGAGCTCCTGTCTGCAGCGCATGCTCGGCACCTAAGAGTGCGTGAGGTAGAGCGGCTGCTACGTTCGAGCCCCGTAAGAAGTGCCATCCGATCTCAAGTTGAATCGCCCTAGCAGTTGGCCGTGATTCCGTCTCCAATAACTCCCCCACGCTCCGATGCAAGTGCTGCCGCGCCGGCCCCGCCACCGCGTAATACGCCTGCGCTCGGATCAGCTCGTTCCGAAACTCGAGCTCGCCGTGCACCTCGCGCAGAATGCCCTCCTCCTTGAGCCGCGACAGCGCCTCCCCCGCCGCTGCAGGGGAGAGGTCCACCACCTCGTACAGCGGCAGATCCGCCAGGCGGCGGCCGAGCACCGCCGCCAGATCCAGCGCCGCCCGCAGGGGCGGGTCGAGCCGGCGGATCTGTCGCTCGCATACCGCCCCGATCGCGCGCGGAATCCCGATGTTCGCGACCGGTTGCGTGTTGAGCGCCTCCAAATCGCTCAGGAGCGAGCCCGAGCCGTGCGCGAGCCACTCCTTGGTGAGCAGCTCGAGCGCCAGCGGGTTGCCATTGCCCGCCTGCAGAATCCGCGGTACGGGCACGTCCCCGATGCGACCATCGGCCTTGAGCACCAGCGCCGCCACCAGCTGTTCGGCCGCGGCCGCCGGGAGCGGCTCCAGCTCGAGCGTCCGCATCGCCTCGACGCTCGCATCGGCGGTGAGCGCGCTCGGCGCCGCCGCCGTGCGCAGCTCGTTGGATCGCGCGGTGAGAATCAGGAGCAGGCGCGTGTGGGGAAGCTTGCGCGCGATGATGTGCAGGATGGCCGCGCTCGCGTTGTCGGCGGCGTGAATGTCGTCCACCACCAGCACCAGCGGGCTCTCCTCGGTCCCCGCTTCCACGGCCTTGAGGAAGGCGTCGGCCAGCCGCAGCGGAATGACTTCCGCCGCCCACTCGACGGGCTTGGGCACGCCGGGAAACGCACTGAAGATCTCGGGCGACACCCGCGTGAGCTCGCTCAGCGCCTCGGGATCGGTCCCGCCGATCGCCCGCTGCAGCGTGAGCTGCTTGATGAGCTCGGCCAGTACCGCGAACGGCAGCTCGCGCTCCGCGTCGTACGCCTGGGCGCGCGCGATGGCCGCGCCTTCCATTTGACACGTCGATACGAACGCGTTGGTCAACGTCGTCTTCCCCACGCCGGGATCGCCGACCAGCACTACGATACGCGGCGCGCGTCGCCGCACCTCGAGCCACGCGTCGTACAACCGCGAGAACTCCCGCTCGCGGCCGATCAGCGTCTCCGCCTCAAACCGCCGCTCGCACCGCTCTGAGACCTGCCCCGCCCCGGTTGGCGGCGGGGCCGTGCGCCGTCCTTGGCGCAACAGGTCCGCGATCCGTACCAAGTCCGCGCTCGGCTTGGCCCCGAGCTCTTCAGCCAGCCGCGCCTCGAAACGCCCGAACGCCTTGAGCGCATTGGTGCGATCCCCCACCCACGCCCGCGCCTCGATAAACCCGCGCACCCCGTCTTCGGACAGGGGATCGAGCTCGAGCAGTACCTCCGCGTGCCGCTCCACGGTCGCGAAGTCTCCAGTCCGACGACCCGCGTCCATCTGCTTCACCAGGCAGTCGCGGATCCGGGGCATGAGCTTGGCGCGCCATTCGTCCTTCCACTGCTCGAATTGCACCGCCCCGGGCACCTCGAAGCCCTCGAGGAACGGCCCGCGAATCTCGGCCTCGCAGCTGTCGAGCCGGCGCACGTCCGCGTCCACGACACCGGGAACGAGGGCAATCGATGTTCGCTGCACGACGAGATGCTCGCGTCCCACCTTCTCCTTCACCACCGTGAGGGCTTGAGCGAGAGAGTGGCGCGCGCGTAGCGCCGGCACGTCGGGCCAGAAGAGATCCATCAGGTAGTCACGCGTGAACTTGCGCCCGCCTTCCACCGCGAGGCGGATCAGCAGGGCGAAGTGCTTGCGCGTGCGAAAGCGGATCTGCTCACCGGCTTCGGTGAGCAGCAGCGGCACGCCCAGACTCACGAGGTGCAGGTGCGGTGCCAACGGACGGCTCGCGGCGTTTCGGAATGGTACTATTAGGCAGCAGTATCAACCGGATGTCAACACATTGATCGCCAGATGGTTAAGGCACCGGTGAGAGGCCGCGTCGGGCGTTCGTCAACTGTCCTGCCGCTGGCCGGCCCCGGTGGTCAGCGGGTGGCTTCCGTGTTACAATCGCTGCCGTCCGGCCCGCCAGGAGGAATCATGAGAACACGTGTCATCCCCTCGATCCTTGCCGTCGCTTCCCTTACCCTGCTCGGCTGCGACCGCGTGGCCACGGCTCCAGAGCGGCCGGGTCGTCCGTCCTTCATCACGAACGGCACGGTCGACGGCACCGACCATCCCGCCGTCGTGCTGCTGGTGATGGATGTGAAGGGCACGCCGGCGTTCCGCTGCTCCGCCACGCTCATCGCCCCGAAAGTGGTGCTCACCGCCGGCCACTGCGCCGGCGAGCCGGGCGAGTTCAGCGGCATGCGCATCTTCACCGAGTCCGACGTGCAGGACGGCAACAACAACTACCCCTTCGCCGGCCCCAACACGATCGAGGCCGTCGCGTGGCACGCCCACCCACTCTTCACCGAGAGCGCGTTCTTCCTGCACGACGTGGGCGTGGTCCTGCTGTCGAAGGCCTTCAAGCTGCCGGCCGGCCAGTACGGCACCCTCCCCAGCGCCGACCAGCTCGATGCGCTGAAACCCAGCAGCTCGACGGTGTTCACCGCCGTCGGCTACGGTTTGCAGCTGATCAACCCCGTCAAGATCGAAGCCGAGCGCATCCGCATGTTCGCCGAGCCGCACCTGATTCAGATCAATGGGGGAATCGTGGGCGATTTCTCGCTGCTGCTCTCGAACAACGCGTCTACCGGTGGCACCTGCTTCGGCGATTCGGGCGGGCCCAACTTCGTCGGGACGAGCAACGTGATCGGCGGTGTGACGTCATTCGGGCTGAACGGGACGTGCGGCGGGACGGGCGGCGTGTTCCGCCTCGACCGGCAAAACGTGCTGGACTTTGTAGGGCAGTACCTGAGATAGGTTGGCCGTGCAGGGCGGGCGGACCGCGGGTCCGCTCGCCCGGAAGCGCTGGCCCGATCGATCATGCTCTTGCACGCCTCGTTCGTCATCCTGATCGCCGCCGGCGCGCCGCCGAGGCCTGTCGCCGACTCCTGCTACCACTACCGGCCCGCCCCGGTCTCGCTCACCGGACACCTGGTGCAGCGCAGGCTGCCGGGTCCGCCGCACTACGACAGCTTCGCTCGAGGCGATCGCCCAGTGGTGGTGGATTTCCTTATCCTCGACGCCCCGATTTGCACGATCGGCGACTACAAAGACAGCCCCAACAGCGATGCGTTTCAGGGTCAGGACACGATTCAGGTGCGCCGGGCCGAGTCCACGTGGCGTGACGTGCGCCGGCTCACGGGCCGCCGCGTCGTCGTAACCGGTACGCTGTCGGAATGGGCCCTCGGTCCCGACCGGACTCCGGTCGTCATTGATCCAAGGGAGGTTCGTCTACTGCCCTAGTGCGCGGCCGCGGTCCGGCCAGGCCGGCGGCAGATGGGACACGGCCCCATCCTGGGGTCCTTCCCGAACGTGAGCTGCACCGGGCCGAGCGTCACCGCCGTGTCCGTGAGCGCCACGGTGAGGGTCATCACGTTGCCGTCGACCGAACCCGTGAACCGAGCCGGATGGTCGGGACCGCGGGCCACAGGATAGAGCGTGATGTTGTAGAGCCCGGGCACGTCGAAGCGTCCCCGCTGATCGGCGACGATCGCCTGCTTCGTGTCGCCGGCGGTGCAGCCGATGTGCACGTGCGCGGTGGTGTCGAACGCGATCAAGCCGGCATTGTCGCCGCCCCACGTGCCCTGAATCGGCCCGGGAGAGCGCGGGCCCCCGACATCGCAGGTCCGCAGCGCGATCAGGGCGAGGCTGGCGAGAACGACCTTGCTCATAGGACTCCCTCCGTACCCTCTACCCCTGAAGCCACGTCTTCGTCACAAGCAGCTCCTGCACCAGGTCGGGCGCGCCCCGCCCCGCCGCCTCGGCCGCGAAATTGATCACCAACCGGTGCGTGAGCACGGTGGGCGCCACCGCCCGCAGATCGTCTTCGTCCGGCATGGGGCGGCCGTCCAACGCCGCCCGCGCTTTGGCGCCGAGGATCAGGTACTGGGACGCACGCGGGCCCGCCCCCCACGACACGTACTGCTTGATGAACGGCGGCGCCTCGGCGTCGGGCGGCCGCGTCATCCGCACCAGGGTCACCGCCGCGCGCACCAGTGGCTTGGGCACGGGAATGCGCCGCACCAGGTGCTGCAACGCCAAGACGTCTTCGGCCGTGAGCACCGGCGTGATCGACGCCCCTGCGTCGCCCGTGGTCGACTCGACGATCAGTTCTTCTTCGTCTTTCGACGGATAGCCGACCCGCAGCTCGAACATGAAGCGGTCGAGCTGCGCCTCGGGCAGCGGATACGTCCCCTCCTGCTCGATCGGGTTTTGAGTCGCCAGCACGAAGAAGGGCGACGGAAGGGAGTGGGTCTGACCCGCGGCGGTCACCTGGTGCTCCTGCATCGCCTGGAGCAGCGCGGCCTGGGTCTTGGGCGGCGTCCGGTTCACCTCGTCGGCGAGCACGATGTTCGCGAACACCGGCCCGCGCACGAACCGGAAGGCGCGCTTGCCGGTGCTCTGGTCTTCCTCGATGATCTCGGTGCCGGTGATGTCCGAGGGCATGAGATCAGGGGTGAACTGGATGCGCGAGAACTTCAGGTCGAGCGTCTGCGCCACCGTTTGCACCATCAGGGTCTTGGCGAGACCCGGGACGCCCAACAGCAGGGCGTGGCCTCCCGAGAACACGGCGGTGAGGATGCCGTCGAGCACGTCCCGCTGGCCCACGATGCGGCGGCCGACCTGGGCGAGCAGGTCGGCGCGGGCGCGGGAGAGACGCTCCAACAGCTCCACGTCGCCCTGGGAGCGGGACGCGGGATGGGGCAGGGGGGATGGGTTGGCTGGCATTCTGGCTCTCAGGTTAGCACATCATACTCCTAAGCGCCACATAAAGTTGCGCGTTTGGTGCTTTGCTTGCGAAATTTTTCACAAGCGCGTATGTTCCCGTCCGCATCATGCCAGACGACGAGCGAAATCGCTTCGGCCCGAGCTTCGGCGAAGGCTACTCCTACGTCGCGCTGGGCTTCGGCTTCGCGTTCGCCATCCTCGCGTTCGGCGCGCTCGGCTGGGTGGTCGATGGCTGGCTCGGCACGCGGCCGCTGCTCGCGCTGGTGGGCGCAGCGGTGGGCGGGTTCGGCGGGTTCATGAGCATCTACGACCGCGTGAAGAGCGACACGGCGGGCCGTAACCGGGAATCGGGACACGGGAAACGGGAGCCGTGAAGCCGTATCTCCTGCTCTTGGCGATGGGTGGCGTGCTGGTGGCGGTGGTGACGTTGATCGGGGGGCGGGTGGCGGGGATCGGGGGGGCC
>QHTP01000133.1 GCA_003220855.1 Gemmatimonadota bacterium | reverse complement strand
GTGGTCGCGGCGGCGCGCGGACGGGTGGGCATCAACTAGCGGTGTCGATTTCCCCCATCCCGTTCGTCGCCATGAGAACCCTCAGAGGAGACGTGGCAATGCGTGGGTAAGTCGCGGCTCGCGATTTTACCGGGCTTGACGCACTACACGATTCTTGACGCTGCGGCGCTGGCGGCGACGGTCATCCCGTTTCTCGACGAACCGACCTGAGCGAGATCACGTCGGCTGCTCGGTGCGAGGGAGACCGGCCTCGAGCGCCGCCACAATGCGATCGACGTCGTACACGCAGCCGGCCCATGTGCCGCCGCTCGCCCGCTGCAGGGCGGCCCACAGGCGGGTGTCCGCCGGCAGGGCGGGGTGGGCCGCGAGCCCGGGGTGGGGCTCGCGTTGCGCGAGCAGCGCCGCGCCCGCCGCCCTGTCGAGCGGCTCGCCGGCCGCCCCCACCAGGTCGACTGAGCCGCTGAGCGTGCGACGGTCGATCACGATCTCGATCAGGTCGTCATCGCGCACCCGGCCGAGCGGACCGCCGTGCAGCGCCTCGGGTCCGATGTGACCCACGCACGCGCCGCTCGAGAACCCGGAAAAGCGGCCGTCGGTGAGGAGCGCGACGTGCTTGCCCCAGGGGAGATATCGCAGCGCGGTGGTGATCTGCGCGGTCTCCTGCATCCCCGTGCCCGATGGCCCGTTGCCGATCAACACGATCACGTCTCCCGCCTGGATTGGGCGCTCCGTCGCTCCCTTCACGGCCCGGATGGCGTCGCGCTCGTCGACGAACACGCGCGCGGGGCCGCGGTGACGGTATACCTGATCGTCTCCCACGACGGACGGGTCGAGCGCAGTGGCTTTGATCACCGCTCCGTCGGGCGCCAGGTTCCCGACCGGGAATACAGCGGTGCTCGTCAGACCAGCCGCGCGCGCGGCGTCGGGACCCATGATGACGTCGTCGGGAGCGACCGCTGCGGCGGCGGCGAGCCGTGCCCGCGCCGCCCGGCGCCGATCGCTCGCCGCCCACCAGTCGAGTGTCGCGTCGAGGGTGTCGCCCGTCGCTGTGAGTACGTCGCCGTGCAGCAGGCCCATACGGCGCAGGTGCAGCATCACCTCGGGCACCCCGCCGGCCATGAAGACCTGCACGGTCGGATGGCCACGCGGGCCGTTGGGGAGGGCATCGACCAGGCGCGGCGTGGCGCGATTCACGCGGATCCAGTCGTCCACCGTGGGCGGCCGCAGCCCCGCGGCATGCGCGATCGCGGGAATGTGCAACAGCAGGTTGGTCGAGCCGCCGAACGCCGCGTGCACCAGCATCGCGTTCTCGAGCGCGTGCTGTGTCAGGATCCGCTCGATCGGAATCCCGAGCGCGTGCAGCCGCAGCAGGGCGAACGCCGAGCGCGGGCCCAGCTCGAGCCACGCTGGCTCGCCCGACGGGGCGAGGGCGCTGTGCGGCAGCGCCAGGCCGAGCGCCTCCGCCACGACCTGCGACGTCGCCGCCGTTCCCAGGAACTGGCATCCGCCACCCGCAGACCCGCACGCGCGGCACCCCATACTGGCTGCATAGTCGAGGCTCACCAGGTCCCGGGCGAACCGGGCGCCGAGACTCTGCACCTGCCCCGCGTCCTCCGCCCCGGCCGCCGGCAGCGTGACGCCGCCGGGGACGATCACGCCGGGCAGCGCCCCGCGTCCGGCGAGCGCGAGCATGGTCGCGGGTAGGCCTTTGTCACACGTAGCGATGCCTATGACACCCGAAGCAGTGGGGAGGGAGCGGATCAGCCGGCGCATGACGATGGCCGCGTCGTTGCGGTAGGGCAGGCTGTCGAACATTCCGGTGGTTCCCTGGGTTCGGCCGTCACAGGGGTCGCTGCAGTACGCCGCGAACGGGATCGCCCCCGCCGCGCGCAGCGTCTCGGCCGCCGAGCGGACCAGGAGCCCGATCTCCCAGTGCCCGGTGTGGTATCCCAGCGCCACCGGGCTGCCGTCCTCGCCGCGCAGGCCGCCGTGTGTGCTGACGATGACGTACTGCGGGCCGCCCAAGGACGCGGGGCTCCAGCCCATGCCCACGTTCTGCGTCAGGCCGAAGACGTTGCCGCTCGGCTCCTCGCGCAGCATGTCCGCGGTAAGGGGGAGCCGGCCCGCGGGCCCGTCACCGGCGAGCCGGCCGGCGGCGACGGCGCTGCCCGAACCGAGCACCGAGTCCAGGGGGGGCGCAGCGAGGTTACCGTGCATGTCCACAACGTTGCGGCGGGGGGGGCGGAATTGCCAGCAGCGTAGGCGTAGGGGCAGAGCGGTACGGCGGCTGTCAGCGCAACGTGTCGTCGAGAAGCTCCCGGTCACTGAAGAGTTGGGACAGGCGCAGGGGAAAGACGCGCTGGCACCCCGGGCACTGCATCTCGGCGGCCCGCTCGGGCAAGCCTTCGCGGCGACTGCAGCGCGGACACACGGCGTAGCGCGATCCCCACTTGACTGGCAGGTCGACCGCGTCGTAGGGACGGGTGACGACGGACCATACATCCGGACGCGTCGTTACGATCTCCAGGGCGTCGCGTGGAACGCTGTTGGTACGCTGGAACACGTCGAGCCAGGCGGCATCGGCCGTGAGCCGCACGACCTGATACCAGGCCCCGCGCCGCACCCCTACGTTCACGTCGCCCGCCACGCGGGCCCAAGGGGGCACCTCCGGCATGGCTTCCTCCCCAGTCCTTTCTTGTTTCCCCGCCCGCGGGACCCCGCAGGCGGTTGGGGAGGGCGCGCCCCACACCTCTACTTTGAAGGCCGGCGCGCCGCGGCGCCGGTGACCCCGGTCACCGGGAGGCGGACCACGGCAGCACGCGGCGCTCTTGGCTGCTCGCGACCGCCAATACCAGCCCGCGCATGACGGCGACTGCGTGCTCGGGCGTGACCGCCAGCTGTACCTTCTGCAGTATGGCGTCGCGCACGTTCTCGTAATAGTGCGTGAAGCTCGACGGGGTGGTGGGGATCGTGCGCGTGCCTTCGGGCGTGGTCAGTTTCCCGTACATCTCGGACGGCTCTGCATCCCAGTTCGCTTCGTCGGGCGTGTGGCCGGCTTTCAGCGCCGCTTCCTGCGGATCGAGGCCGTACTTGATGAACGAGCCCTGCGTCCCCTGCACGGCAAAGGACGGCGCCAGCGGCTGCGCGAGCATCGAGCCTCGCAGCGTCGCCCGCATGCGCGGGTAGCGCAACGTGACGTCGAACGCATCGGGCAGGGGCTGCTCGCGCCATGCGCCCGGTCGGAGCTCGAGACGGAAGCGATCGAAGTGCGCTTCGTAACTCACGATGCGGCCGAGCACGCCGTCCGCCACGACCCGCTGCACCGTGACGAAGTCCCCGGTGTAGCGACGGTCCTGATAGACCGACAAGACACGGCCGCTCTGTTTCGCTACCTGGACGAGATCCTCGGCTTCTGCGACGGTCGTGGTGAACGGCTTGTCGACCACGACGTGGCGCCCGGCGAGCAGGCATTGCCGCGCGATGGGATGGTGCGACGTGTTGGACGTGACCACGACGACGAGGTCGATCGGTCGGGCGAGCAGCTCGTCGACGCTGCGTACGAACGCGACGTCCGGGTAGCGGGAGTCGGGTTCGCCGCTGCGCCGCACGATCGTCGTGAGGTGCAGTCCCGCGACCGCGCGGATGATGGGGGCATGGAACACTTGACCCCCGAAGCCGAACCCGACGAGCCCGACGTTCAATCGCTCGTCATGATGAACAGCGGAGCGCCGTCGAACTGATAAATCGGCCGCAGCCGGGCGGTGTTGTAGTACTTCGCGACGTTCACGACCTTCTTCTCCGACGTCACGCTCGTGATCGGCACGCTGTCGTAGAACCCGCGATGGATGCTGACCAGGCGACCGTACTCCTTCCGCGCCACCAGATCGAGGGCGAGGTTGCCGAAGGCCATGGGGACGATCGAATCGAGGGCATCGGGATCGCCCGAGCGCACCAGATAGCCGAGCCGCTGGTTCACGACGTCGATGCGGCGGCCCTGGTTATACTTGGGCGACGATTCCTTGAGCGCGGCCCCCACCTGCTCCCCGATCCCGCCCAGCTTCTTGTGCCCGAACATATCGGTCTCCTCGCTCTCGAAGCTCATGCCTTCGTGCGACGCGAGCCGCGCGCCTTCCGACACCAGCACGACCGCATAGTGGCTGGGGTTCTTGTTGCGGTCCTGCGTGAGCAGCTCCGCCAGCTGCTCGATGTCGACCGGGTGCTCGGGGATGACGCAGCGGTCCGCGGCGCCGGCCATCGTGGGCAACAGCGCCGTGAACCCGGCGTAGCGCCCGAACACCTCGATCACCAGAAAGCGCTCGTGCGACCCCGCCGAGGTGCGCAGCCGGTGCGTCAGCTCGATCGTGCGCGTCACGCAGGTGCTGAAGCCGATGCAGTAGTCGGTGCCGTAGACGTCGTTGTCCATCGTCTTCGGGATGGCGACGACGTTCATCCCTTCGTCGTGCAGCCGTTTGCCGTAGCTGAGCGTGTCGTCCCCTCCGATGGGAATCAGGACGTCCACCCCGATGTGCTCGAGGTTCTTGAGCACGTCCTTGGTGATGTCGTTGGTCGGCTCGTCATACCCGATCAGATGCGGCGGCACGCGCCCGCGCGGCAGGTGGCTCGGCCGCACGCGTGACGTGTGCAGGAACGTGCCGCCGGTGCGCCCGGCCCGGTTGACGACGGCTTCCGAGAGGGGCTGGACGTTCTCGCTGTTGTCGGCTTTCGCGTCGCGCACATAGTCCACGAGCCCCGCCCAGCCGCGCCGGATGCCGACGACCTGGTAGCCGTCGCGCAGCGCGCGAATCGTGATCGCCCGGATGGCGGGATTCAGGCCGGGGACGTCGCCGCCGCCGGTCAGAATCGCTATCGTGCCCTTTCCCATGCGTGCTCTCCTTGCGCCTCCGTAGGTGTCACGAAACGTGCTCATCTCCGGTCGAGACCGTAAGAGGCATGTCGCCCGAGCCCCCTTTTGCGCTTCCCCGCGCCGGGAGGCGATTGTTAGAGCCGTCCCCGAGAGGAGCTGAGCGTGAAAAGTCGAACTCTGGGCCCCACCGGCTACACCGTCAGCGAGATCGGCTTCGGCGGCTGGGGACTCGGCGCCGATATGTGGCGCGGCGTCGACGACGCCCAAACACGCGAGGCGCTACGCGCGGCAGTCGACCAGGGCGTGACGTTCTTCGATACCGCGCTGGCGTACGGAGGCGGACACAGCGAGCGCCTGATCGGCGAGGTGCTGCGAGACGACATCCGCGCCGGTCGCGTCCGGGTCGCCACCAAGGTGCCGCCGCTCAACAATGAATGGCCCGGGAGGGCGAATCGGCCGCTCGCGGCCGTCTTTCCCGCCCGACACGTCGCGGCGAGCACGGAAACCTCACTCAAGAATCTCGGCGTCGAGGCCCTGTCGCTGCAACAACTGCATGTGTGGCACGACGCCTGGCTGGACGATCCCGAGTGGCAGGCGTGTTACGACCGGATGGTTGGCCTGAAAAGGGAAGGGAAGGTGCTGCATTGGGGCATCTCGATCAACGACCACGCGCCCGCGACCGCGCTGCGGGTGCTCCAGGATCCGCTGTTCGAGACCGCGCAGGTCATTTACAACATCTACGATCGCTCTCCCGAGACGGCGTTGTTCGCGCTGGCGCGGACCAAGCCGCTCGGGATCATCGTACGGGTCCCGTTCGACGAAGGAGCCCTCACCGGTCAGATTCGCTCCACCACGGTGTTTCCCCCCGGCGACTGGCGGGCGGAATACTTCAGCGGCGACCGGCGCGCCGAGGCCGAGCGGAGGGGGAAGGCCTTGGCGGAGCTGCTCGACGAGGAGGTCGAGACGCTGCCGGAGCTGGCCCTGCGGTTCTGTCTGTCGTCACCCGCCGTGTCGACGGTGATTCCCGGAATGCGCCGCCCGGCCCACGTGCG
This sequence comes from Gemmatimonadota bacterium, assembly GCA_003220855.1. Taxonomy (GTDB): domain Bacteria; phylum Gemmatimonadota; class Gemmatimonadetes; order Gemmatimonadales; family GWC2-71-9; genus AG41. The sequence goes on along the minus strand of QHTP01000133.1, from coordinate 10,234 downwards.
CGAGAACGCCGCGGCGTCGGCCAAAGGTCCGTTGCCGCCCCGACTGCTGTCCAGGCTCACAGTGCATGCCTGGGACAAGAACTGGTACCCTGCGTAGATGCAGGGGACCATATCCGGGCTCGTCGCCTCCTACGGCTACGTCGTTCTCTTCTTCCTGGTCGGCGTGGAGAGCCTCGGGATCCCGCTCCCGGGCGAGACGGCCGTGGTCACGGCAGCCGCTTGGGCCGCACTGGGGCACCTCTCGATCTACGCGGTGGTGGCGACCGCCGCCGCCGGGGCCATCATCGGCGACAACGGCGGCTACTGGATCGGGCGCACCGGCGGCGTGGCGTTGCTACGCCGCTATGGGCGCTTCGTTCATCTCAGCGAAGCCCACCTCGAGCGCGCCCGTCGCTTCTTTGAGCGGCACGGCGCCAAGACGGTCTTCTTCGGCCGCTTCATTGCGCTGCTGCGTACCTGGGCCGCCGTGCTCGCGGGAGCGGCACGCATGCCGTACGGCACCTTCATGCTCTATAACGCGCTCGGCGCAGTGTGTTGGGCCAGCGTTGTCGGCGCGCTCGGCTACGGGTTCGGCCGTAATCTGCCGCGGCTCGAGCGCTACATGGGTCAGGCGAGCCTGGCGGGGGCTCTCCTCGTCGCCCTGGTGGTGGGCCTCGCGCTCGGATGGCGCTGGTTCGAGAGAAACCGCACCCGCCTCGTCGCGCGCACACAGCGCTTGCGGACGTTCGCCGCCGCGCGTTTCGCGCGCGGCGAATACCTCGGGCTCCACCTCACCATGGGGCTGGTCATCAGTATCGGGGCGTTGTGGCTGTTTAGTGGCATCACGGAGGATGTCATCCACCACGACCCGCTCACTCTGTTCGACGTGACCCTTCTCAACTGGGTGCATGTGCGTGCCACCCCGGCGGGGTACGCCATCGCCGGGGCGATCAGCCTCCTCGGCTCGCCGGTGACGCTGACCATTCTGGCGCTCGGCGTGGGTCTGGTTCTTGCCGCCCGCCGCGAATGGATTCTGCTCGCCGGCTGGCTCGCGGCCTTCGCCGGCGGCGGCCTGTTAGATGTGGTGCTCAAGCTCGTGATCCGCCGCCCGCGGCCACCGTACGCCGCCGAGTTCCTGCCGCACTTCAGTTGGAGCTTTCCGAGCGGCCACGCGCTGGCCTCGCTCATCGGCTATGGCATGCTCGCATACGTGCTCACGCTTCTCTGGATCCGCCGCCGCGGCGCGCAAATCGCCGTCGCGCTCTGTGCCGCCGTGTTGATCCTGGCCATCGGGCTCAGTCGGCTGTACCTCGGCTTGCATTACTTCAGCGATGTGGTGGGTGGGTACACCGCGGGGGTGTTGTGGCTGTCAGCATGCATCTCCGGCGTCGAGGTCGCGCGCCGGTGGCGTGTGACGGCGTCCGGTGCTCCGTCTAGTGGGCACTAGGATCGTGATGGCTTGCGCGGGGCGTCCTCCGTATCGAGCATTGCCGTACCATGACCGCACCGCTTGACCGTCTCCGAGCCAGCTTAGCCGATCGCTACGATCTCGAGCGGGAGCTCGGGCGAGGCGGCATGGCCACCGTCTACCTCGCGCGGGACCGCAAGCACGACCGTGAAGTCGCGGTCAAGGTCGTCCGCCCGGAAATCTCGGCGGTCATCGGTGCCGAGCGATTCTTGCAGGAGATCAGGCTCACCGCGCATCTCCAGCACCCGCACATCCTGCCGCTGTACGACTCCGGCTCGGTGGAGGGGTGGCTCTATTACGTCATGCCCTACGTGGCCGGCGAGTCGCTGCGCGCACTGCTGGACCGGGAGCGGCAGCTGTCGGTGGAGAGGGCCATCGCGCTGACACAGGCGCTGGCGCAGGCGCTCGATTACGCGCACCGCCAAGGCGTGATTCATCGCGACTTGAAGCCGGAGAACGTGCTCCTCCAGGACGGTCAGCCGCTGTTGGCCGATTTCGGGATCGCGCTCGCGCTCGCCGCCGCCGGGGGAGACCGCCTGACGCAGAGCGGGATCTCCGTAGGCACGCCGCAGTACATGAGCCCCGAGCAGGCCGCGGGGGAGCGGCAGCTCGACGGCCGGACTGACATCTACGCCTTGGGCTGTCTCGCCTACGAGATGCTGGCCGGCGTGCCGCCGCACACAGGGCCGACGGCGCAGGCGGTGATCGCCGACACGATGACGGCGGAGCCCCGGCCGCTCGGGGTGTTGCGCCGCAGCGTGCCGACCCACGTCGAGTCCGCGATTCACCGGGCTCTGGAGAAGGTTCCCGCCGATCGGTTTGCGTCCGCGAGCCAGTTCGCCGGGGCACTCGCCGCCGCGGGTCCCGCGGGCCGTGCGCGAGGCGGAGCCCCGGCCGCGAGGACCCTCGTCTTGGGCGCGGCGACACTGGCGCTGGGCTTGCTCGCCGGCTGGGTCCTGTTCGGCCGGGCCCGCGTGGCATCGACGCCGGGCCGGCGGTGGAGTCTGCTGCTCCCCGCAACGGCGCCGATCGCGCTGACGGGGCCGGGGCCGCTGGGCACATGGCAATCCGCGCTCGCCCTGTCTCCCGATGGCGCGGTGCTGGCGTACGTCGCGCCCCAGGATGCTACCACGCGGGTCGTCGTACGCCGCTTGGGCGAGGATACGAGCGTGGTGCTCGCGGGGACCGATGGCGCGTACCACCCCTTCTTTTCTCCCGACGGCACCTGGATCGGCTTTTTCTCCGGCAACGAGCTGCGGAAGGTTGCGGCGGCCGGGGGCAGCCCGGCGACACTGCTCAAAGTCGATCGGCCGGTGGGAGCGGTGTGGGCGTCGCGGGACAGCATTCTCTTGATGGAGAACGAAGGGTTCAACATGCGTTGGGTGCCCACATCGGGCGGCGGCAGCGATTCCACCATCGCCCTCACGACCCAGTTCGGCACACCGGACCTGCTGCCCGGTGGTCGCTGGGCCGTCGGGCAGCTGAGCTCGGGCCAGCTCGCCGTGCTGTCGCTGGACGATGGACGCCTGCAGGCCATCACCCGCCGCGGGGTGCTGCCCCTCGATTCCGTGAAGCAGGCGGACCTGCTGCTGGGCGCGAGTCCGAAGTGGGTGCCGGGCGGACATCTGGTGTTCGGCACCGGAGACGGCGTCCTGATGGCGCTGCCGTTCGACGGCGCCCGGCGGCGGGTGTTGGGCGAGCCGGCGACGGTGCTCGCCGGGGTGCGCATCGAGGAAGGGTTCGGCTACACCGAGTACGCGCTCGCACAGGACGGGTCGCTCATCTTCGTGCCGGGCGCGAACCAGAACTACGGGCGCATGGCCTGGGTGAACCGCAACGGCACGTTGGACACGATGCCGTTCCCGCGCGGCTCGTACACCCAATTGCGGCTCTCGCCCGATGGGCGACGGCTCGCGGTTCAGCGCCGCGATCCTCTGGTGAGCGGTGAGGTCGTGGTGCTCGAGCTCGCGACGGGCCAGCGGCAGCGCATGGCCGTCGAGGGCAACTATCGCACCTTCCCCGCGTCCTGGACGCCGAGCGGCAACGAGCTGTTGATCGGGCTGTGGGACCCGATCCAGTTCCTGAACCATGGAGCGCGCATGTACACCCTCAGCGGTGTGCCGCTGTTCGATCTCCCGGTTCGGGGCGTCTCCTACATGACGATCGCGCCGAACAGCAAGGACTTCGCCTTCTCCGACTGGCGCACCGGGGAGCTGTTCCTGCGAGCGCTGCGGGGCGATACCAGTAGGACTCGGATCCCTGGCCGGGGATTCGCCTCGAGCTTCTCGCCCGACGGCCATTGGCTGGCGTATGGGAGCACCGATGGGGGCGTTGCGGTGTCACCGGTGCCGCCGACCGGCGCCGTCTACCAGGTGGCGGAGCGCGGGCAACAGCCGCTCTGGTCGCCGCGCGGCGACCGTCTCGTTTTTCGCGACGGTCGTCGCTTCTTCGAGGTCGTGGTCTCGACCTCGACGAAGGGCGGGTTCCGCGTGGGCCCGCCGCGCTTCGTCGCCGAAGGTCCGTTCGTCCGGACGTTCGCCTGGAATCACAGCATGGCCCCCGACGGCCGTCTGGCGGTCGTGGTGGCGCGGCCCGAGGGGTCGCTGCGCGAGCTCGTGGTGGTGACGGGGTTTGCCGGCGAGCTGGGACGGATCGCACCGCGGCGGGACTGACGCTCCCCGCCCCCTAGTACGGATGAAGCGCCTTCACTCGCTCCGCCAGATCGGCCGGCTCAGTCGCCACCACCTGGCCGAGCGGCGTCACGTAGATGCGCACCGTGGGCGCGCCCGGAATCACGGTTGGCCCGAACGCATAGCGCCACACGCGCGGGTGTCCGGGCAGTTGGGGCGCGCCCTGCCAGAGAAAGGTGGTGGATTGGTTCCCCATCTCCGGCGGGGGCGAGCCGAGGAGCGTGCCCACGGCCGAGAGGGCGACGGCCCACGAAGCGCCTGCGAGCAGGGCGGCGACGAAAGCAGCCATGACGGTCAGCCAGAACAGACGAGCCATGGCCAGTTACCGACTGGCCAGCGCGCGGCGCGCGAGCGCGATTTCGGGCCGCCCGCCATCGGACTGGGCCATCAGGCTCAGGAACTCCCGATATTTCGCCAGCGCCGTTGCCGCGTCGCCCGTGAGCTCTGCGGCGCGCGCCAGGCCGAACAGGCTGCGCGCGCGGTTGGGTGAGAGCGCCAGCGTCGCCGTATACGCCCTCGCGGCCGCGACGGGCTTCCCCACCAACAGGAGGAGATCACCCTCGAGCTCGCGGGCGGGAAGGACCGGCCCGGGCGTCACGGGATGCTTCTGGGTGCCGTCTTCGCGATCGGCCGCTTGCCCGGCATGGAGGATGGCGGTGGCCGTGTCTCCCGTTGCCAGCTCGAGCCACGCCGCAGCCGCGCGTCGCTGGATGGCGACGCGCCGCGCCGATCGCGCGGGCAAAATGGGTGATCGCTTCGGCGGCGGGCCACTCGGGCGCCGGACGGACGCCGAGCCGCGCCGCCTCGGCCCAACGCCCGCGCTCGAGCGCGAAGCGAGCGGGAATCGCCGCGCACGCGTACTCGTGCGGGAGCGAGCCCGCGGGATAGCCGGCCCGAGCCGCGGCTGCCTCGTCCACGACGCGCTGCGCCGCGGTATCGCGCCCTTGCTGTAAGTACGCGTACGCGAGGTAATCGAGGGCGTGCGTGCGCTGATCCCACATCGCGGTCAGCCCCCGCTCGACCTCGTAGGCGCGGGCGGCCGCCGCCGAGCGTGTGTTCGACGCGATGTCGTCATCCCACGCCCCGAGTCGCGTGAAGATGTGCGAGGGCATGTGTTGGGCGTGCGGGACGTCGGGCGCGATCTCGGCGTAGCGCCGCGCGGCGTACAACCCGCGCGCCGCGAGCTGCGGCACGTCGTTCGTGTGGATCAGGTAGTGCGCCAGTCCCGGGTGTCGGGGCTCGCGCCGGAACAACGGCTCGAGAATCGAGTCGGCGCGTTTCTGGTAGGTGAACGTCGTGTCCGTCGCGTTCGCCTGTCCCACCGCGATGAGGGCGAGGGCGTAGAAGATCGCCGCCTCGCGATCCGACGGGCTGCGCCGCCGCACGGAGTCCATGGCCTGCGCGTAGCGGAGCAGCCGTGTCGTGGGGTCGGTGCGGTCGTAGTCGGCGTAGTAAGCGCGGATCGCGCCGAGATAGTCGCGCTCGCGCGTGGTTTTGGCCTCGGCGAGGCCGCGGTCGACGGCCCTGGTGGCGACCTGCGCGTCCGCCGAGGACGGCGGGGTCCACAGCGGGTGCAACAGGCTCATCGCCTGGCCCCAGAACGCCATGGCGCAGGTCGAATCCGTCGCGGCGGCGGCGGTGAAGGCCTCTGCCGCCTTCTCGTACCAGAAGGAATGCAGGTACGCGACGCCATGCTCGACATCGCGCTGCGCCGCACCGCGGCAGGACGTCGCGAACCGTACGCGGCCCAGCTGCTCCGGGTGGCCGCCGTGCGCATCGGGCAGTTGCGCGGCGAGCGGGACGGCAAGCGCAAGCGTCGCCGCGAGGGCCGCGAGTCGGGGGAAGGAGTGGATCATGATACAACGAGTTTGCTGCTTCGTCCTGCAGAGTGCAACCCGGCCACGTACCTTACGATCTCCTCTCGCCAGGGCGTGGACGTGAGCAGCGCCTGTGTCGTCGCCGGCGGCGGTCCCGCCGGCATGATGCTTGGGTTTCTCCTCGCTCGCGCGGGCGTGAGCGTCACCGTTCTCGAAAAGCACGCCGACTTTTTCCGCGACTTCCGCGGTGACACGGTGCACCCGTCGACGCTGGAGATTCTCCACGAGCTCGGGGTCGTCGACGAGTTCCTGCGGCTCCCGCACTCCAAGGTGCGCACACTCACCGGCCAGATCGGAGCAACCACGCTCAGGCTGGCCGACTTCAGTCACCTTCCCGTGCACTGCAAGTTCCTGGTGCTCATGCCGCAATGGGATTTCCTGAACTTCCTGGCCCAGCGGGCACGGGCGTACCCGTCGTTCTCTCTGGAGATGGAGGCGGAGGTCTCGGGCCTCCTGTTCGAGGGTGACAGCGTAGCGGGCGTGCGCGTGAGGGCGCCGCAGGGAGAACGCCAGCTGCGGGCCGATCTGGTCATTGCCGCCGATGGGCGCGACTCCCACGTGCGAGCGGCGGCCGGGCTTCAGTCGAGCGACTTCGGCGCGCCCATGGACGTCCTCTGGATGCGGCTATCCAGGCAGCCCGGCGATCCGGAGCAGCTCTTCGGCCGCATCGATTTCGGCCGGATCTTCGTGATGCTGGATCGCGGCGACTACTGGCAGTGCGGGCTCGTGATCCAGAAGGGCGGCTTGGAGGAGATCCGGGGTCGCGGTCTCGAGGCGCTCCGCAGCGACATAGTCGAGTTGAACCCGTTCTTGAGAGATCGGGTTCCCGAGCTGCGGGATTGGGACGATATCAAGTTGCTCACGGTTCAGGTCAATCGTTTACGCGAATGGTACCGGGCGGGCCTGCTCTGCATCGGCGACGCCGCGCACGCCATGTCGCCGATCGGCGGCGTCGGGATCAATCTCGCCATCCAGGATGCCGTCGCCGCCGCGAACATTCTGATTCCTGAGTTGCGGCGTGGCTCGACCATCCCGGTCGCTGCGCTGCGGCGAGTGCAGCAGCGGCGCGACTTGCCGACCCGGATCACCCAGCGCGCGCAGCTCATCATCCAGAACAATGTCATCAAACGGGTGCTGGGCCGACGCGGACGATTGACGCCGCCGCTGGTGGTTCGTGCCCTGGGCGCGATTCCCCTGCTGCAAAGGATTCCGGCGAGGCTGCTGGGGTTGGGGTTCAGGCGTGAGCACGTGACGCTCTAATACTACGCGCGCGCCACCTTTCCGACGGTATCCCAGGTGCGAGTCGTCACGTCCTTCCCGAACGTCCGTTCGATGAGCGCCATGAAGACCGGCCCCTTGGGGCTCCGCACATAGGCGCTGAAGACTTCTCGTCCCTCGAGCAGGAGAATCCGCGCGCCGTCCCGCTCGATCGGCAGTTTCAGGCGCGACGGGGCCGTGTCGCGCAGGAACGTGATAATGCGCTTGGCGGTGGGATCGAGGCGAAACGATCGATACGGGTCCGACGCGAGCAGGTCGCGCAGGGCGTCCACGGGACGCACGATCGTGAGAAAGGCCTGACCGAGTCGCTCCAGCATCGCGGCTTCGGCCCGGCGCTGGAGTGCGCTCTCCGATGCGGCGCGCGCATTGAACGCGACATTCCCGCTCGCGAGGACGGTTCGCACGTCTGTGAAGCCGGCTGACTCGAACGCCTGCTTCAGAGCGGGCATCATGGCATTCATCGGGGTCACGCCTCGGAGCAACGCGGCGTAGCGCGGCATGGCCGAAAGCTAGCGGGAACGGATTGACAGGTTCCTCACCGGCCGGGTATGGGCGTCCGACCGGTCGTCAGCCATAATTACCCCACATGTTGCTGACCTTGTGCCTCTTGCTGCACTGCGCCGACTCCCCGCCGACCTACTCCGGCCGGGACGGCCAGCTCGACGTGCGGATCCCCCGCTTCGAGGCGGACGCCGTCATCGACGGTTCCCTCACGGACTCCGTGTGGGTCCACGCCGCCCTGTTGACGGGATTTTCGCAGTACGCCCCCAACGACGGCATCCCGGCCGCGGACTCCACCCAGGTGCTCGTCTGGTACTCGGCCACCGCGATCTATTTCGGCATTCGCGCCTTCGAGCAGCATGGCCGTCCCACCATGACGTTGGCGAATCGCGACCAGATCTTCGGCGACGACAACGTGCAGATCCTGCTCGGCACGTTTCACGACGGGAAGCAGGCCCTGATGTTCGCCGTGAATCCGCTCGGCGTGCAGGGCGATGGCTCCCTGGTCGAGGGCACCAACGTCACCGCCAGCGGGTTCATCGGAGGAGCGGTCGTGGGACGGGAGCAACCCGACCTGAGCCCCGACTTCGTGTTTCAATCGCGCGGGCGCGTCACCGAGTGGGGATACGAAGTCGAGGTGCGAATTCCGTTCAAGAGCATCCGGTATCAATCGCGCCAGCCGCAGGACTGGCGGTTGAACATCGTGCGCGAGGTCCAACACTCCGGCGTAGAGGACTCGTGGTTCCCGGCGCGCCGCGCCAACGCGTCGTTCATCGGGCAAGCCGGCAACCTGGTCGGCTTGAGCGGTATGCATCGCGGGCTCGTCGTGGACTTGAATCCGGAGGCGACCGGGAAGGCGAGCGGTGCCCCCACACCCGGCGGCTATCAGTACGACGTGGGAGACCCGCAGCTGGGCGGCAACGTCCGCTGGGGGGTCTCGGACAACCTCACGCTGAACGGCACGATCAAGCCGGACTTTTCGCAGGTCGAGTCGGACGCGGGCCAGCTCGCGTTCGATCCGCGGCAGGCGCTGTTCTTTCCGGAGAAGCGGCCGTTCTTTCTGGAGGGGAGCGAGCTGTTTCAGGTGTCGCAGAACCTGATCTATACACGCCGCATCGTCCAACCCATCGCGGCGGTCAAGCTCACCGGGACCACCTTCGGCACCGACATCGGTCTGCTTTCGGCGGTCGACCAGCAGTTTGCATCGGCGACGGGCACGGACAACCCCATTTTCACGATCCTGCGGGCCCAAAGGAGCCTGGGCCCGGGCTCGCGTGTCGGGCTCGCGTACACCGATCGGATCGAGGGCGGCGATTACAACCGTGTGGCGGAGGTCGACAGCCGGCTGGTCTTCAAGGAAATCTATGGACTCAACCTCCAGCTCGCGGGGAGCCGCACGCGCGTCGGAGGCATAACGACCACCGCGCCACTGTGGCTGAGCCAGTTCACGATTCAGCATCGCATCTGGGGTCTGCGCAGCCTGTTTGCCGGTATCTCGGACCGGTTTCTCGACGCCAGTGGATTCATCGGCCGGGCGGGGATCGTGCACTCGTACGTCGATCCGAGCTACACGACCTACGGAGGACCCGGCGCCCTGCTGCAGCGGTTCACGGGCGACATCGTGGTGGACGGCATCTGGCAGTATCAGAACTTCATCCATGGGCGCCACCTGCAGGACAAGAAGCTGCACTTCAACGGCAACGCGGCGTTACGCGGTGGCTGGAACGTGGGCGCGGGATATTTCGTGGAATCGTTCGGCTACGACTCCGCCCTCTATGCGGGCTACCGTCTCGAAGTACCCCGCGCCGGCGGCGGCGTCGACACGGTGCCATTCACCGGACAGCCCACGATCACGAATGGCGAATACATCGTCCAGATCGCCACGCCGCAGTGGAAGCACTTCAGTGGCGACGGCTACTTCCTGCAGGGCCACGATGAGAACTTCTTCGAGTGGGCCTCGGGCGATTTGCGGCTGCTGAACGTGGACCTGTCCTACCGTCCCACGGAGCGCCTCCGCAACACGGTCAGCTATTTCTGGCAGCAGGTGAATCGGCGCACCGACGGCAGCCTGGTGAACGTCGGTCGCGTGCTCCGAGCCAAAGTCGAATACCAGCTGTCGCGTCCCCTGTTCGTGCGGGTGGTGGGCCAGTACATCCAGGATAAGACGGACTCGCTGCGCGACGACTCACGGACCGGGGCGCCGATTTTCATCGTGGGACCAGACAGCAGCCTGACTCGCGCTGCCGCTGCGCGCAGCAATCTCTTCCACGCCGATGTGCTGCTCAGCTATCAACCAGTGCCGGGGACGGTGCTGTTCGCCGGGTACGGCAGCAATATGGTGGACGAGGAGGCCTTCCAATTCCGAGGCCTCAGGCGGACCGACGACACCTTCTTCCTCAAGTTGAGTTACTTGTTCAGGCTCTGAAACTGAACTAGCCACC